>DATNNK010000161.1:0-7966 GCA_035601875.1 Casimicrobiaceae bacterium
CGTTGCGGCTCGGCTTGAGCAGCGCAACGGCACGCTCGTGGTTGCCCTGGGCAGCGAAGCGTCGTTCGTCGTTCCTCCCGAATATGCGGCGGCCTATCGCGATTGGATCGGACGAGAAGTGATCTTCGGCCTGCGGCCGGAACATTTGGCCTGGGCCGAGGGCGATGTCGACGCCGCTACGGTCGAAGTGGCGGCATCGGTGGTCGAGCCCTTGGGGTCCGATACGCTCGTGTTCTTCGAGATCTCGGCGCTGGAGATGGTCGCCAGGCTGCCACCGGAAGCCGCGCGGCACGCCGGCGACCGCGTACGATTGCGGCCCGACCTGAGGCGCATGCATCTGTTCAACCCTGCAACCGGAATGTGGATTTGATACTGGTCTTTGGTGGTCGACAGGCTGAAGGCAGCGCCATCGGCGCCGAATCCGCCCGAAATCCGGTGACACCGTGACCGTCGGACGCGTGCTGGTGACGGGCGCTACGGGGTTCGTCGGATCGGCTGTTGCCCGCGCGCTTATCAGTGCCGGATACCCAGTGCGGGTGCTCGTGCGCGCCTCGAGCCCACGGACCAATCTGGCGGGACTAGAGGTGGAGACCGTCGACGGTGACATATGTAATGTGGACGCGGTCGCGCGCGCGATGATTGGCGTGCGCTATGTCGTGCATGCGGCCGCCGACTATCGTCTATGGGTGCGCGATCCCGGTCCGCTGTTGCGCACCAACGTTGCGGGCACCAGGACGGTGATGGAGGCTGCATTGCGCGCGGACGTCGAGCGCATCGTCTACACCAGTAGTGTCGCCACGCTGGCGCTGCGTCCCAACGGGGAAGCGGCGGACGAGACCGCGCCGCTGGCCGAGACCGCGGCGGTCGGCGCATACAAGCGCAGCAAGGTTATTGCCGAGCGACTGGTGGAGTCGATGATCGCGCGCGACGCGTTGCCCGCGGTCATCGTCAATCCGTCGACGCCGATCGGACCGCGCGACATCAAGCCGACACCGACCGGGCGGATCATCGTCGAAGCCGCCGCGGGGCGCATGCCCGCGTTCGTGGATACCGGCCTCAACCTCGTCCACGTCGACGACGTGGCCGCGGGTCATGTCGCCGCGCTGGCACGCGGCAAGATCGGCGAGCGATATATACTCGGCGGCGAGAACGTGCTCCTCGCCGACATGCTGCGCGACATCGCGCTCATTGTCGGACGGACGCCTACAAGATTAAAGCTGTGGCGCGGACCACTCTATCCAATTGCTGTGATGGCGCAAACGATTGCGACGATAACAGGACGCGAGCCTTTCCTCACACTCGACGGGTTGCGCATGTCCAAGCGCTATATGTTTTTCACCAGTGCGAAGGCGAAGCGTGAGCTTGGCTTCGTTGCTCGCCCTTACATCGAGGGTCTGCGGGACGCGGTCGCCTGGTTTCGCGGGGCGGGATACCTCCAATAATGGCGCTTCTCATCGCTTCAATCTCGTGCGTCATCTGGGTCTACCTCCTTACAGCGCGTGGAGGCTTCTGGCGCTCGGCGCAGCGCGACGACACGAGGGCAGCGATGCCGGCACAAGCCAACAGTTGGCCGCGGGTGGTCGCTGTCGTCCCCGCACGCGACGAGGCGGAAATCATTGGCGAGAGCATCGCTTCGCTGTTGCAGCAGGACTATCGCGGTGACTTTGCGGTGATCGTGGTCGATGACCACAGCAGCGACGGTACCGCGGCAGTGGCTGGACGTGCTGCCATTGCGGCGGGCGCGTCCGGGCGGGTGACCGTATTGTCCGCGCCGCCGCTCCCCGGAGGGTGGACCGGCAAGCTGTGGGCGCAGCACCACGGCGTCAAGCATGCCCAAATCTTGCCTGAACCGCCGGACTATCTGCTGTTGACCGATGCCGACATTCGCCATGCGACCGACACACTGACAGCGCTTGTTCTGCGCGCAGTTCATGACCGCACGGTGTTGACCTCGCTGATGGCAAGCTTGCATTGCGAGAGACTTGCCGAGCGGGCGATGATCCCGGCCTTCATCTTCTTTTTCCAGATGCTCTACCCTTTTGCTTGGGTCAATCGCGCGAACCGGCCGACTGCGGCGGCCGCCGGCGGCTGCATGCTGGTGCGCCGCCAATCACTGCAGGCAGCGGGAGGCATCGAGGCCATTCGTGGCGAATTGATCGACGACTGCGCACTGGCCCGACTGCTCAAGAGCCACGGCCCGATCTGGCTTGGTCTGACCAAGCGCGTGCACAGCGTTCGCGCTTGTGCGACCATCGGCGAGATCCGCGGTATGATCGTGCGCTCCGCGTACGCCCAGTTGCGTTTCTCTCCCTGGTGGTTGGCGTTCACCACGGCGGCGATGCTCCTCGTCTACGTGGCGCCGGCCCTATTGGCCTTGTCTGGCAGCGGCATGCCACAATTCCTCGGAGTGCTCGCTTGGGTATTCATGACGCTGGCATTTCAACCGACACTGCATTTCTATCGCGTCTCGCCGTGGTGGGGTGTTGCATTGCCGGCGATCGCCGCTTCGTATCTTGTATTTACCCTCGAATCGGCCTATCGGTATATGCGTGGCAGAGGCGGCGTATGGAAAGGACGTGTACATTGTCGCGTACCCGGACAATGACACCTGCAACCTTTCGGCGATCGGAGCACTCGTAGAAATGTGCCTAAACATTTTTTGTCGCATAAGGCGCCGGTAATGCCGGGCCCCGAGGGCGTTGCGCGGCATCTCCGCGTCGCCGACACGGAGTCGGATCTCGACCGTTGCATCGAGACGGCAACCGCCGCATTGCTCAGCCAGCAGCGCGAGGACGGTCATTGGGTCTTCGAGCTGGAAGCCGATGCCACCATCTCGGCAGAATATGTGGCGTTGCAGCACTTTCTGGGTGAATTCGATCCAGCCCTCGAAGCCAAGATCGCGAACTACTTGCGGCGGCTGCAAGCCCCGCACGGAGGTTGGTCGCTGTACCACGGCGGCCCCTTTAACATCAGTGCCAGCGTCAAGGCCTACTTTGCGCTCAAGCTCGTCGGAGACTCGCCGGATGCCGAGCACATGCGGCGGGCGCGAGAAGCGATCCTGGCCCACGGCGGCGCGGGCACCACCAACGTCTTCACCCGCATACTGCTGGCGCTGTTTGGTATCGTCTCCTGGGCCGCGGTCCCGACGATACCCGTCGAGATCATTTTCCTGCCCCGCTGGTTCCCGTTCCACTTATCGAGGATTTCCTACTGGAGCCGGACAGTGCTGGTGCCGCTTCTGGTCCTGCAGGCGGTGAAGCCGCGGGCGCGCAACCCGCGTGGGGTTCACATCGACGAACTCTTCCCGGCAGAGCGGCCTGCCGCGCGCCGGCTGGCAAAGGCCCCCCATCAATCGCACGCGCGCTTCGCGCTCTTCGCCGCCGTCGACGCACTGCTGCGTCTGGTGGAGCCGCTGGTCCCTAAACGGATCCGCCGGGGCGCGATCGAAAAAGCCGTCGCATTTGTGACCGAAAGGCTCAACGGGGAAGATGGCCTCGGGGCCATTTTCCCGGCGATGGCGAACACGGTGATGATGTTCGACGCGCTGCGTTATCCGCGCGACGACCCGGACTTTGTCACTGCCCGCAAAGCGATCGAGAAGCTCCTCATCATCAAGCGCGACGAAGCCTATTGTCAGCCATGCGTGTCGCCGGTATGGGATACAGCGCTTGTGTGTCAATCATTGCTGGAGGTCGGCGGCGCCCAGGTTCTTGCCGCGGTGCACCGGGGCCTGTCGTGGCTCACGGACCGCCAGGTGCGCGCGACGATCGGCGACTGGGCCGACGAGCGTCTGAGCGTGCGTCCCGGCGGCTGGGCGTTTCAGTATGCCAATCCGCATTACCCGGATCTCGACGACACCGCGGTCGTCGTGATGGCGATGCACCGTTTTGTTCGTCCCGGGATTCGTGACGAAGCTGAATTCGTCGAGGCCATCCGCCGCGGACGTGAGTGGGTCCTGGGGCTGCAGAGCGCAAATGGTGGCTGGGGCGCTTTCGATGTCAACAGCACCAACGAATACCTGAATCACATACCGTTTGCCGACCACGGAGCGCTGTTGGATCCGCCGACTGCTGACGTGACGGCGCGTTGCGTGAGCATGATCGCGCAGCTCGGCGATGAATCGGACAGGCCCGCGTTGACGGAAGCGATCGAGTTTTTGCGGCGGAGCCAGGAAGTCGACGGCAGCTGGTACGGACGTTGGGGAATGAATTACGTCTACGGGACGTGGTCGGTCTTGTGCGCTCTCAACGCTGCCGGCCTAAGTCCGCGTTCGCCGGAGGTCCGACGCGCGGTCGACTGGCTGGTTTTTACGCAGAACGCAGATGGCGGTTGGGGCGAGAGCGGTGACAGCTACGCACTCGACTACCAGGGTCATGAAGCGGCGCCGAGTACCCCCTCCCAGACGGCTTGGGCATTGCTTGGGCTCATGGCGGCGGGCGAGGTGCGCCACGGCGCTGTCACACGCGGCATCGACTATCTGCTGCGCAGCCATGACGCGGATGGCTTCTGGCCGGAGCTGCAATTCACCGCGACCGGTTTTCCGCGCGTGTTCTATCTTCGCTATCATGGTTACGCGAAATTTTTCCCGGTCTGGGCGCTTGCTCGCTACCGCAGCATGATCCGCTCTAGCGACCCCCATATACGTTTCGGCATGTGAGCATCGGTCCAGGCGTTTCCGGGACTATCCTCGCAGTCACAGGGCTTGCCATAGAGGCGCGCATCGCCTCGGGTCCGGCTGTCCGCGCACTCGCCGGTGGAGGCAACCCGCGACAGCTTGCCCTTGCACTCGAACGCGAACTTGCGCGCGGCGCGAGGGGCGTCATCAGTTTCGGCGTCGCCGGCGGACTCGCGGAGGACATCGTCTCCGGAACCTGGCTTGTCGCCCGCGCTATCGTCACCTCGACGATGCGCTGGCCCTGCGATGCAGCGTGGGCGCGAATGCTTGGCGAGCGACTCCAAGGCGCTTTGACAGTGGATCTGACAGGCACCGATGCTCCCATCACGGAGTCCGCCGCCAAGCGCGCCTTTTACCGCACAACGGGAGCCGCGGCGGTCGACACCGAGTCGCATATCGCAGCGGCTATCGCCGCGCGGCATGGCGTTCCTTTGGCCGCGTTCAGGGTGGTCGTGGATGCCGCGCAGAGGGATCTTCCGCCTGCCGCATGCGTGGCGCTCGAGCCCGACGGAAAGATCAGCGCCGCGGCGGTGCTGCGTTCGCTGGCCCGAACGCCTGCCCAGTTTCCGTCGCTGGTGCGCACCGCGATCGATGCGCGCACGGCCTTCCGCGCGCTGTCACGGGGCCGCCGGCTCCTCGGCCCTGGCCTGGGTTATCCGGATCTCGGCGAGCTTCTGCTGGACGTGTCCTGAGAAAACGTAGCTTGCCGGCCGCTGACGCTTTAGTGAAATCTCCGGCGCCATCGCACCCTCGGTGCGGACGCCGCGAAAACTGACCGATAGCGCTTTGAGCGGATGGCGCACGGCGTCCTCCACCGCGGTCGCCTCGTAACCGCTGTGCACCATGCAATCGGCGCACTTCTCGTAGTTGCCGGTACCATACGCGTCCCAGTCGGTTTCCTCCATCAGCTGGCGAAAGCTGGACGCGTAGCCTTCACCGAGCAAATAACAGGGACGTTGCCAACCGAAGACGTTCCGGGTCGGGTTGCCCCACGGAGTGCAACGGTATTCCTGGTTGCCGGCCAGGAAGTCGAGGAAAAGACCCGATTGGCTGAACGACCATGCGCGCGCACCTCGGCCACGGCGGAAAATGTCGCGAAAAAGCTGCTTGGTGCGAGCGCGGGTGAGAAAGTGTGCTTGATCAGGCGCCCGTTCATACGCATATCCAGGCGATACCGTGATGCCATCGATGCCGAGCGCGCCGGCCTGGTCGAAAAACCGCGCGACGCGGTCCGGGTCGGCATCGTTGAACAAGGTGCAGTTGATGTTAACGCGAAAGCCGCGTGCCTTCGCGGCTCGAATTGCGGCTACGGTACGCTCGTAGACGCCCTCTTCGCACACCGAGTGGTCGTGCATCTCGCGGTCGCCGTCTAGATGCACCGACCAGACGAAGTAAGGGCTCGGCTGGAACAGGTGGAGCCTTTTTTGCAACAGCAACGCGTTCGTGCACAGGTAGACGAACTTGCGCCGCGCAACGATGCCGGCGGCGATCGCCGCGATCTCCTTGTGCAGTAGGGGCTCTCCGCCGGCGATGGAGACGACCGGCGCGCCGCACTCATCGACCGCTTGCAAGCATTCGTCGACCGACAGGCGCTGGTTCAGGATCTCGTCGGGGTAATCGATCTTGCCGCAGCCGGCGCACGCCAGATTGCAGCGGAAGAGCGGCTCGAGCATGAGCACCAGCGGATATCGTTTGCGCCGCGTCAATTGCTGGCGAACGATGTAGGCGCCGATCCGCGCTTTCTGAAAAAGAGGAATGGACATGATAGCTGGGCTAGTGTGGGCGGATCCGACTAGGACACGTTTGCCGGTGCCGCACGCACCCGAAGCAACTCAGCGGGAAGGCGGAATTCCACCTTCTCCTCGATTCCGGGAAGTACCGATACCTCGATCGGTCCGAGACGACCGAGTGCCTCAAGCACGTCGTCGACCAATTCCTCGGGCGCGGAGGCGCCCGCGGTAATCCCGACCGTATCGGCATCCCGCACCCATGCCGCGTCCAACTCGCTTCCGTCGGCGATCAGGTAGCTCGGTACTCCCTCTTCTGCGCCTATCTCGCGCAGGCGGTTCGAATTGGAGCTATTCTTGGCACCGACGACTAGAATCACGTCGGCGACTTTGGCCAGTTCGCGCACGGCCGATTGCCGGTTCTGGGTTGCGTAGCAGATGTCATTGATGTCCGGACCGACGATATCGGTGAAGCGCCGCTTCAACGCTGCGATGATAGCGCGGGTATCGTCGACGCTAAGGGTGGTCTGCGTGACGTATGCGACGGGCGTGTCGGCGGCGAGATCGAGCGCCTCGACGTCGCGCTCGGTTTGCACCAGCAGTACGGGCCCCGATATCCGGCCCATCGTTCCCTCCACCTCCGGATGGCCCGCATGACCGACCAGGATGACCAAACGACCCTGCGCGACGTAACGCTGGCCCTGGCCATGGACTTTGGCGACCAGCGGACAGGTGGCATCCAGAACATGCAGGCCACGCGCCTGTGCATCGAGCTCGACGGCCCTTGCCACCCCATGCGCACTGAAGATGGTGATTGCCCCCGTGGGAACTTCCGTGAGGTTTTCGACGAAGCGCGCGCCTTTTGCGCGCAGGCTTTCGACGACATGGCGGTTGTGAACGATTTCATGGCGAACGTAGACGGGGGCGCCAAACTTCGCGAGCGCCTGTTCGACGATGTCGATGGCCCGGATTACGCCGGCACAAAAGCCGCGCGGTTGCGCGAGCATTACCTGCATCGCAGGGGCCTTTTCCGTGCGACGACGAAAACGGTCGATTCCATTCTTGAGCCTTGCATTCTTGAGCCGTGCATTCTTGAGCCTTATCCAATCCGGCTGGCGCGATGCGGTCCGTGGGCGCAATGATCCACTATTGCGCGCTGCCGGACAAGTCGATCGGCAAACTGGCTTGCAGCAAAGTATACGTTCCGGTCGTGGCACCATTCGATTCCTGACCGATTCCTGACAAAGTTCGATTTCGTATAGTGAGAGCGATGCTTGTCTGATTCGAATGCATTTGCAGCGCCGGAGTTCCCAGGGACGAGACAATCGGCACTGTCTTACGCGATCCTGCTGGGCGTGTCCGCAGCCGTCATTGCGCTGTCGCCGGGCATCGCGCGTGCACACGCAATCGTCGTGGCGGCACAGCCAGCGATGAACTCCACGGTTGCACAAGGAGAGCTCGAGATCAGGCTTGACTTCAACAGCCAAATCGATCGCAAACGCTCACGTCTGAGTCTGCAGCGGCCGGATGGATCTGAATTGGTCATTGCGCTGGCGCTGGACGG
>DATNNK010000162.1:0-2525 GCA_035601875.1 Casimicrobiaceae bacterium
CCACTGCCAGCTACACCGTCAGCCTGCTTCATCCGCGGGTGCTGCGCGATCTGCGGCTCGCCGAACACGGTCTTCGAATCGTCGAGCGCCCGTTGTCGAACTTCCTTCCCCTGTCGGCGCAGAGTTATCTGAAGGTCGGCGGAGGATCCATCGGAAGTCCGGATGGCAATTCGGGTGGCAACTCCATCGGACGCCTCGCGGCGACGCAAGCCGAGGTCGCGCGATTCTCGACCCGGGACGCGGACATCCTTCCGAAGTATTACGCGATGCTCGATCGCGTCGCGGACGTGCTGCGCGAATTGCTGCTTGAGACTCCGCCCAACGTAGGCGGAGGCATTCACGATTTTTTCCAGACATGGAAGGTTGGCGGGCGCCTCAAGCGTCTGGGCATGGCGGAGCGTCGCGATGTGCTGGACCTGTTCACCAAGAGCGCCGGTGAGATCCTCGATCGCTGGTTCGAGTCCGAACCGATCAAGGCCGCGTTGGGCTTCGATTCGATCGTCGGCAACTTCGCCAGCCCCTATACGCCCGGCTCGGGGTACGTGCTGTTGCATCACGTGTTCGGCGAGGTCAACGGCAAGCGCGGGCAATGGGGCCATGCGCTCGGGGGCATGGGAGCAATTACGCAAGCAATGGCGGCGGAGGCGATCGCGCGCGGCGCGACGCTTTATACCGACGCCCCGGTGTCGCGAGTGCTAAGCGCAAACGGTCGCGTCTACGGCATTGCGCTTAGCGACGGAACGGAAGTCTTGTCCGAGCGCGTTATCGCGAACGTCAATCCCAAGCTCCTGTATCTGCAACTCGTCGATCCAGCCGCGCTCGACAGCGACTTCCTGCGGCGGATCGAGGCTTATCGCTGCGTCTCGGGAACATTCCGCATGAATGTCGCGCTCGACACGTTGCCCGACTTCACCTGTCTTCGCGGCGACGGGGCGCACCTCAGGTCAGGCATCATCATTGCGCCGTCGCTCCCCTACATGGAACGCGCCTATTTCGATGCGCGCCTGAGCGGATGGTCGCGCGAGCCCATTATCGAGATGCTCATTCCATCGCTGGTCGACGCATCGCTCGCGCCGGACGGCAAGCATGTGGCGAGCCTCTTTTGCCAGCACGCGAACCCGGAATTGCCTGACGGCGCCTCGTGGGACACCGCGAAAGAAGCGGTCGAAGCGCTGATGATCGCTACCGTCAATCGTCACGCGCCCAATTTTGCCGCGAGCGTCATCGCCCGGCACGCACTGTCTCCTCTCGACCTCGAGCGCGAGTTCGGACTCATCGGGGGCGATATCTTCCACGGCTCGCTCGCGCTGGACCAGCTCTTCTCGGCGCGACCGGTCCTCGGTCATGGTCACTATCGCGGCCCGCTGAAGGGCTTGTACATGTGCGGCGCGGGCACTCACCCCGGCGGCGGTGTCACCGGCGTGCCCGGACACAACGCGGCGCGGGAAATTCTTCGCGATGCGCGGCGAAGAATGGAACCGTAGCGCCGAATTCACTCGGCGCCACCGTCGACCATCCGCCGCACGCGAAGGTAATTCGCAGGCAGCGGTCATTCGAATAAGTCGAAGTCAGCCGATAAGCCGGGTTCTGTTACGGGGCGCGCTCGTTAGCGCACCCTATGGCCGTCATTCGTCTAGGCGTCGCGTTGCCGTGACGCTCGAGCCACCTACCCGCGGACTTGGCGAGCAGCCTGGGGTTGAATCTTGTCGTCCGCTTACTTGGTGTTGCTCCGGATGGAGGTTGCCGCGTTTCACCCGCTCCGGACCTGGCGTAACGCCAGACCGGGGCGACTCGTCTCTGTGGCCCTGTTCCTCGCCTTCGGCGACCGCTCGCGCGATCGTCTTATTGCGGCTGGGCGTTACCCAGCATCCTGCTCTGCGGAGCCCGGACTTTCCTCTCCCCGCACTGGTTTTCACCGGCGGGCAGCGACGGTCTGGCTGGCTTCGGACGCAAATGGTAGCACGGCGCACCGTTCCATTTTCGCGGCCGGAGTCCGACTCAGTACGCTACGCGTCGAGTCGCCAGCACATCGTTTCTCCCGCGCGCAAAGGCACCACCGTGTGCTCGCCAAACGGGTACGATGCCGGAACGACCCACTGTTCGCGTTTGAGCGTGATGGTGGCGCTATTACGTGGCAGGCCATAGAAGTCCGCGCCGTGGAAGCTCGCGAACGCTTCGAGCCGTTCGAGCGCGCCCGCGCGATCGAATGCTTCCGCATAAAGCTCGATCGCGGCAGGCGCGGAATAACAGCCGGGGCAGCCGCACGCGCTCTCCTTCGCGTTCCTGGCATGCGGCGCCGAATCGGTGCCAAGGAAGTATTTCGGGCTTCCGCCGGTCGCCGCGCGCACCAGCGATAGTCGATGCGCTTCGCGCTTCAGCACCGGCATGCAATAGAAATGCGGCCGCATGCCGCCGGCAAGGAGCGCGTTTCGCGACCATAAAAGGTGCTGTGGCGTGATCGTCGCGCCGACGTTGGCGCCTGCCGCGTCGATGAATTGCGCGGCTTCCGTCGTGGTGATGTGCTC
>DATNNK010000163.1:0-8666 GCA_035601875.1 Casimicrobiaceae bacterium
GGCGCGGATCTTGGCCTCGATCTCTGCCGCGACGTCACCGTGCTCTCTCAGCCATTCGCGGGTGTTGTCCTTGCCTTGGCCGATCTTGTCGCCGTTGTACGCGTACCAGGCGCCTGACTTCTCGATGATGTTATGCATCACGCCAAGCTCGACGATTTCGCCTTCACGAGAAATACCTTCACCGTAGAGAATATCGAACAGCGCCTCGCGAAACGGCGGCGCGATCTTGTTCTTGACCACTTTGACCCGCGTTTCGTTGCCGACGACTTCCTCGCCACGCTTGATCGCGCCAATGCGGCGGATGTCGAGCCGGACCGAGGCATAGAACTTGAGCGCGTTGCCGCCGGTGGTCGTCTCCGGGTTGCCGAACATGACTCCGATTTTCATCCGGATCTGATTGATGAAAATAACCAGAACATTGGCGCGCTTGATATTCGACGTGAGCTTGCGCAGCGCCTGACTCATCAACCGAGCCTGCAGGCCGGGCAGCTGGTCGCCCATTTCGCCTTCGATTTCCGCCTTGGGCACGAGCGCGGCAACAGAGTCGATGACAATGATGTCGACTCCGCCTGAGCGCACCAGCATATCGGCAATTTCCAGGCCCTGCTCCCCCGTATCCGGCTGGGAAATGAGCATCTCGCCGACGTTCACCCCCAGCTTGCCGGCATAGACCGGATCGAGCGCATTCTCGGCGTCGATATAGGCGGCGACTCCGCCGACCTTTTGCACCTGCGCCACCACCTGAAGGCAGAGCGTCGTCTTGCCCGAGGATTCGGGTCCATAGACCTCGACCACGCGCCCACGCGGCAGGCCGCCGACACCGAGCGCGATGTCCAGGCCGAGCGATCCGGTCGATACCACCTGCAGATCGTTCTGGACCTGGGCCTCGCCCATCTTCATGATCGAGCCCTTGCCGAACTGCTTTTCAATCTGCGCCAGCGCGGCGACCAGCGCTTTGCTCTTGTTGTCGTCCATAGCATTCATTCCGTTGGATTTTGCGAGAGAGAGGCTCATTGGGTAGGCTCTTTTGGTGATCAGGGTGGCCCATTATTGCATAGAACGAACGTTCGATACTAGTGTTCTAATGGCCTAGGCCAGACGGTCGATAAGCCCCTCCACCGCCACCCGGACCGAGGCCTGACGGACCGCCGCGCGGTCACCGTCGAATTGCCTCCTGAGCGCCTGCAAATGGTCGGGACCGGCCCATGCAAACCATACCGTTCCGACCGGTTTGTCAGGCGAGCCTCCGTCCGGCCCGGCGATGCCGGTGACGGCGACCGCCCACTGCGCCGCGGAGCCGCGAACGGCGCCTTGCGCCATCGCCTTGGCCGTTTCTTCGCTGACGGCGCCAAAGCGCTCGATCGTCGACGACGCTACGCCAAGCTGCTGTTCCTTCGCCCGATCGGAGTAGGTGACGAATCCCCGCTCGAACCAGCCCGAACTGCCGGCAATCGAAGTAATAGCGCCCGCTACCAGACCTCCGGTGCAGGACTCCGCCGTCGCGATCATTGTGCCGCGCGCGAGCGCTGCCGCGCCAAGCCTCGCTGCCAGCGTCAGCAGTGGGTCCTCGATCTTCTCGCTCATCATCGTTCCAAGACTCGGCCCCGATACCAGTAATCGTAGACCGGTGCAAAGCCGAAAGACCGATAAAGCGCAAGCGCCGCCTCATTGTCGGCGGTGACCTGGAGATAAGCGATCTGCGACCCTTGCCGCGACGCTTCCGCGAGCAGCGCACCCACGATCGCTCGCCCCAGACCCTGCCGCCGATGGGTGGGCGCGGTGTTCACCGCGAACAAACCGACGTGCGCGTCTTCCAGCTTGGCCAACCCGCAGGCAACGACTTCGCCCTGGCGACGAATAATTGCGCCGACGTGCGGCAATGGGTAGGACTTTGCCCGCTCGATCGCCGCCGAGAGCCGGTCACCGGCGAGATCGAGCAGACCGGCAGCCATTTCCTCCCATCGCGGTACGTCGACGATTTCGACCGAATCCACCACCCCGGAGACTCCGGTGGCGGCCCGCACGTCGGCGCGCAATACTAGCGTTCGCTCGAACATGCTCCAGCCGCGGCCTTCAAGATATGCATCGAGCTCCGGTGGGTCTGAGAAAGGCAGCATGCGAAAGATCACCGGCAGGCTCACGGATCGGTAAAAACGGACACAGTAATCCACCTTCTGCGCAAGCGGCAGCGACGTTGAATAGAATGCGTTGACGCAGCGCAGCCGCTTGGTCGGCCCTGGCCGATATCCAAGCAGCCACCCGTCGTAAACAAGCGATTGAAAGGCTCCGGAAGCATTGAGCGCCAGCTCCTCCAATCGCCGCGCTTCGAGCCTGATCGACGCGGCGCTCGTGCGCTCAGAGCTCACGCCGATACCCGCTGCCACAGCGCGAGCACGACCACCGCGTAGAACGCGGCGACGATATCGTCCGCCATGACGCCGAAACCGTTATGCCATTCACGGTCGATGATGTTCGCCGGCGGCGGCTTGACGATGTCGAACAGACGAAACAGCAGGAACGCGAAGGCCTGTCGCAGCGGATCGGTTCCGACGAAAAACAGTACCAGCAAAAAGGCGACGACCTCGTCCCACACGATCGCGCCGTGATCGGCAACGCCCAATGCGCGCCCGGTCCGATCGGCGGCCCACACGCCGACCGCAAACGTGATTGCCACCACGATCAGATAACCGGCGTCGTCCGTCGTCGCGTGCAAGAGTGCCGCGAGCGGCAATGCGACCAGCGTGCCCACCGTTCCTGGCGCCACCGGCGACAGACCGGCGCCGAAGCCGAGCGCGAGAAAATGCGCCGGATGCCCGAACAAGAATGCGAGCGTGGGCGTCTTTTTCACGTCGCCCAGTGATCGTAGGCAGGCGGCGTGAAAGTCCTTTTCACGCCGCAAAATGATCGTAGGCTTGTGGCAGAGGCGCAAGTGGACGCCCCGACGAATCCTGAACGACCAACCCGGGTTCGGCGGCGATGATTCCGACACGACGGAGCTCAAGCCCTAGTTCGATCGCCAGCGCGACAACGCGTCGATCGTGTGATGGCGCGGCGGTGAAGCATAGTTCGTAATCGTCGCCTCCCGCGAGCAGGCATCGGAGTGCGACGTCGTGCGCCGCGCTCGCGAGCTGCCGGTCGAGCGCCTTCGAACGCGGAATCGCCGCCAGCTCGAGCACCGCGCCCACGTTCGACGCTTCGAGGACATGTCCGAGGTCGCCGACCAGACCATCGGAGACATCGATCGCGGCCGACGCAAGGCCGCGCAGCTGTATGCCGAGAGCGACCCGCGGCGCGGGCCGCAAAAGCGCGTTCCAACACGCGGCGGCTTCGTCGGCGGTAAGAACGACCCGGCCGGCGTGATGCGCGAGTGCAAGCGACGCATCGCCGAGCGCGCCGGATAGCCAGACGGAATCGCCTGCGAGCGCGCCGCTGCGAAGAAGCGCCTTCCCGGCCGGCACTTCTCCCAATAGGGTGACGCAGAGGTTGAGCGGACCGCGGGTGGTATCGCCTCCGACCAGATCGACGCCGTGCGCCGTCGCCAGCGCGAAAAATCCGCGCGCAAAGCCCTTCAGCCATTGCGCATCCGCGTCGGGAAGCGCTCCCGCAAGCAGGGCCCAGCGCGGAGTCGCACCCATCGCCGCCATGTCGGAAAGATTGACCGCGAGTGCTTTGTGGCCGAGCGCTTCGGGCTCCACGTTGGCAAAGAAATGGCGACCGGACACCAGCATGTCGACCGAGGCCGCGAGTTGGTTGCCCGGCGTGGGAGCGAGCAGCGCCGCATCGTCTCCGATGCCGAGAACGATGCCTCGCGTGTTGCCCGTGCTGCTTTCCGGACGGCGGAAAAACCGGTCGATCAATTCGAATTCGGTCAGCGCCGCCATCGTTGCCGGTCCAAAAGCCTCGACGGACGCTGTCAGAGTCTGCGATTGTTGGCGCCAGCCGCGTCAGGACGCGGCACGAGCGCCAAGAATTTCGGGACCGCGAGCGCTTGCAGCCAGCTTGTCCAGCACGCCGTTGACGTATTTGTGTCCGTCCGTGCCCCCATACGACTTGGCGAGCTCGACGGCCTCGTTGATCGCCACCCGATATGGCACTTCCGGCTCGCGCAGCAGCTCCCAGGCGCCGATGGTCAGAATGGTTTTTTCCACTGGCGAGAGCTCGCTTGCCGCCCGATCGAGAAATGGCGCAAAGGCGGCGACGAGCGTGTCGAACTCGCCGGTGATTCCGCGCCAGAGTCCGTCGAAGAATCGTGTGTCGCACTTGGCAAACCCCGGCGCCTCGGCGAGCTGGGTTCGGATCAGCGCGGGATCGTTTCCGGAGAGCAGCCACTGGTAGACACCCTGCAGCGCAAATTCGCGCGCTCGCCGGCGCGGACTAGTCCTCATCGATGGCATCCAGGAGATTGGCCATTTCGACCGCCGTCATCGCCGCCTCGTGACCCTTGACGCTGGCCCGTGCGAGGGCCTGTTCCTCGGTGTCGGTAGTGAGGATGCCGTTGCCGATGGGGATGCCGAACTCGAGTTGAACGCTCGCCAATCCGGACGCCGATTCGGTGGCGACAATTTCGAAGTGGAAGGTTTCGCCGCGGATGACCGCGCCCAGGGCGACCAGCGCGTCATAGTCTCCACTCTGCGCCATTCGTTGCAGCGCAAGGGGCGCTTCCAGCGCGCCGGGCACCGTCACCACGGTGATCGATGACTCGTGCGCGCCAGCCTCGCCGAGTGCGCGCAATGCGCCCTCCAGCAACGGCTGGCCGATCGCGGCATTGAAACGGGAGAGCACGATGCCGACACGCATATGCTCGGCACGTGTATTGGTCGCAATCTTGCGGGGAGTCATGATGTGCTGGCCGGCATCGGTTGCACGCGGTTACCCTCAGTTACCACGGTCACGCGGCGTGGCGCGCCGCGAACGCGATATTCCAGGCGGAAGTCGAACCAAGGTCCACGCTACACGACGCCGTCGTCTAAGTAGGAAACTGAGGAGGAGCCTCCTCGTGCGCGGTGACCTCGAGATCGAATCCGGCCATGCTCGGCATTTTGCGACGCCGTGCGAGCAAGCGCATTTTGCCTACGTTCAGGTCGCGCAGAATTTGCGCGCCGATGCCGTAGTTGCGCAGATCCATTTTGGTGTCCGTGGACACCTGCTCGCCGACCGCGCGCTGCCGCAATTCCTGCGCCGACTCGGGCCGGTGCAGCAGCACCAGCACGGCGCGTTCGGCCCGCGCCAGCCGCGCCAGCGCGGCTCGGATGGTCCACGAGTGCGCACGGCTGCCATAGTCGAGCAAATCGACGATCGACACCGGCTTGTGCACGCGGACGACGGTTTCACGCGCGGCGTCGATGTCGCCGCGAACGAGCGCGAGATGCGTTTCGTCGCTCAGCTTGTCGCGAAATGCGACCAAGCGAAATTCGCCCTCCGCGGTGCGTATCGGCCGCTCGCCGATACGCTCGATCAGGCGTTCATGCTGGCTGCGATAGTGAATCAGGTCCGCGATCGCGCCGATTTTCAGCGCGTGCTTGCGCGCGAATTCGATGAGGTCTGGCAAGCGCGCCATGGAACCGTCGTCGTTCATGATCTCGCACAGAACCGCGGCCGGGGAGAATCCGGCGAGCCGTGCCAAATCGCAACACGCCTCGGTATGGCCGGCGCGGGCAAGGACGCCGCCGGCCTGGGCGACCAAGGGGAATACGTGACCCGGCTGGACGATGTCTTCCGGGCGGGCGTCCGCCGCGCATGCGACGCGGATGGTGTGCGCGCGATCAGCCGCGGAAATTCCCGTCGTGACACCCTCGGCGGCTTCGATCGACACCGTAAAATTGGTGCCGTGAAGCGATCGGTTTATCGGCGTCATCGGTGCCAGGCCGAGCTGTCGAGCGCGCTCCTCGGTGATCGGCATGCACACCAGGCCTCGGCCGAACCTGGCCATGAAATTGACAATATCCGGCGTGACGGCGTCAGCCGCGACGACGAGGTCGCCTTCGTTTTCGCGCTGCTCTTCATCGACCAGTATCGCCATCCGGCCTGCCTTGAGCTCGGCGATGATTTCCGGAATCGGGCTGATCGAAGGAGAAGGCGGCGGCGAGCCCGACGAAGCGCGCGCGCGGTCGATGGCGTGCAGTTTTGGCGCAGTCATTTTGGCGCAGTCAGTTTGCCGCGGAGCAGCGAACGAGCAATGACAACATTATACGTGCTGCGATGCGCCGCGTCTCCCGGCGGCTCTCGCAACGTCACGCGCTGTCGAACACGCCCATGGTCGCTGCGAAAAGCTCGCTTCGTGGATCGGCAAACTCGGTCAGTACACTGAAGTGGTGCTTGCCCGGGACGAAGAGCGGCCCGTCGCGCGTCCTTGGACGACAGCGCGGCCAACTTTGCCACAGGCCACGGCTCTGGCGAATGAATTCGCTGGTCTCGTCGGCCCCCGCCGCCAGCAAGAGCGGCGCGTCGAGTCGGGGATCGAGATGGATTGGACTGAGCTCACGCGCGCTTTGCGGCTCGAGTCCGAGATCGCTGTTGAACGACACCTTTAGCAGCGGCTCCAGATCGAACACACCGCTGATCGACACGCCTCCGACTATTGCGCCAGCCGACGTTCCGCGCGGCTTCCAGTCGGTCGCGAACATCATCGCCGTCAGATGTCCTCCCGCCGAGTGCCCGCCGACGATCAGGCGCTGCGCCGGCACGCCGTGGCTTTCGCCTTCGCGCGTCAGCCAGTCCACGGCCTGCCGACACTGCTCCACGATGTGCGCAATGCGAACGCCGGGACAGAGATCGTAATTGACGACCGCGACGCCGATGCCTTCGGCGACGAATGACGGCGCGATGAAGGAATGGTCATCCTTGTCCAGGGCGCGCCAATAGCCCCCGTGAATAAACAGCAGCGCGCCACGCGGGTGCTCCGCCGGGAAGAGGTCGACGGTCTGCTTGGGCCCTCGACCATAGCGCACGTCGCGCACCACGCGCATCGACGCGCGCGATCGCTCGCTGTCATCAGCCCAGCGCGCGAACCACTGCAAATGATCTGGAAACGCCGCTCGCAGATTGTATTCACGCTCGGCGAAGGCGGTCCCGGATGAAGTCATACCCGGAATCTTGCCGAAATCAGACCGGGATCACGTCTGCGCCGCAGGCTCATCGATGTTGATCTTTAGCTCGCCCAGCGACTCGATGCGCCCAACCAATGCATCTCCGGCAACCACTGCGCCGACGCCGGACGGCGTACCGGTAAAGATCAGATCGCCTGGCAGCAGCTCGTAGTATTGCGACAGAAAATGCAGCACGTGCGGCACGTCCCAGATCATGTCCGCCAAATCGCCCTGTTGCCTGACCGCGCCGTTGACCTCGAGCGAGATGCGGCCACGGCTCACATAGCCGACTTCGCTGACCGGGTGTATGGGCGCTATCGGCGCCGCCTGCGCGAAGGACTTGCCCAGATCCCAGGGGCGCTTGATTTCGCGCAGCGCCGCTTGCAGATCGCGCCGCGTCATGTCGAGCCCGACTGCATAGCCATAGATCAGGGCGTTGGCGCGCTCCGGCGCGACGCGAACACCGCGCGCGCCGATGGCAACGACGAGCTCGATTTCGTGGTGGTAGTTTTTTGTTGCCAGCGGATATTGCACATGGCCGACATCGGGAGGAACGACCGGCACGATCGCATCCGCCGGCTTGGTGAAAAAGAAAGGCGGCTCCTTGGCCGCATCGCCGCCCATCTCCCGCGCGTGCTCCGCGTAGTTTCGCCCGACACAATAGATATGGCGGACGGGGTAGAAAAGAGCGCCGCCTGCAACCGGTACCGAGGGGCAATCCCAGGCGGGAATGGCGTATTTCATCGAGGCTCCTGTAGCAGGCATCAGTTTGCCGAGTATGCGTCTCTTGGGCGCGCTCGCCCGTCCCGGTTCTAAAGTGAGCTTTCCCGCCGGATCTCCATCAGCCCGCGTCGGGCTGACGGTCCGGCGCCGCGCGCGCGAAGGCATCCAGCGCAAGACAATGCGATTCTATTCGTCCGAGCGTTGGATACGCGTCGATGGAAAAAGCGTACCGGCGCGCATTGGCGAGCTGCGGAATGAGGCAGACATCGGCGAGCGTCGGTTGCTCTCCGTGACAGAATGCGCCGGTCCGGCTGTCTTTAGCAAGCTGCGCCTCGAGCGCCGCGAGCCCAAGCTCGATCCAGTGTCGGTACCAGGCGTTTTTCGCGTCCTCGCTCACGCCGAGCGTGCCGGTCAAATACTTCAGCACCCGCAAGTTGTTCAGCGGATGGATGTCGCACGCGATGGCCTGGGCGATCGCTCGCACCCGGGCGCGAGCTTCGGGCGTGACGGGCAACAGCGGCGGATCCGGAACCTTCTCGTCCAGGTATTCGATGATCGCCATCGACTGAGTGATAGTCTCGCCATCTTCGACCAGCATCGGCACCAGAGCCTGCGGATTGAGCGCGCGATATCGCTCATCGCGCTGCTCGCCCTTCACCAGATGCACGGGAAGGTATTCGTACGGGAGGCTCTTGAGATTGAGCGCGATTCGAACCCGGTACGCAGCCGACGAACGAAAATAGCCGTAGAGCTTGATCACGATGATCGGGATTACCTAGTCGAACGCAGAAATGCCGGTCTGGGCGCGGCCGAGGATGAGCGCATGTACGTCGTGCGTGCCTTCGTAGGTGTTCACCG
>DATNNK010000164.1:0-4851 GCA_035601875.1 Casimicrobiaceae bacterium
AAGGCTACGGCGCCTCGCGTCGAGATCGTGGTCACCGAGCGCAGTCACGAGCCGATGGACCTCGGTATATTCACCCATTGCGGAATCGATCCGCGACAGAAGCGATTCATCATGCTCAAGTCACGCATCCACTACCGCGCCGGCTTCGGCGGACTCGCATCGCACGTCGTCGAATGCGCGGGTGTCGGCGTCACCAACGCGGATCTGTCGGTGTATCGTTACGAAAAACTCAGGCGGCCGATCTATCCGCTCGACCCGCTCTGAAGCTCGAAGCGCAGACGTGCCCTCCACTTCTCCCATCCGCATGCCCGACTACAATCTTCTGATCGACATCGGCAACACCTTCTTGAAATGGGGACTGTTCCGAAACGCCTCGAGCGGCGGCGCGCGCGAGAATCGCCTCGAATCGGGGCACGTGCTTCTCGCCGAGATACCGGCACTCGCGCTGCAGTTCGCGAAATTTCGCGCGCCGGCGCAAATCATCATCTCCAACGTGGCCGGCACACGGGTGCGATCGACCATCATCCGTGTGCTCGAAGTCTGGTCGGATGCGCCCTCCCCGTACTGGCTGATTCCACTCGCGGAGCAATGCGGTGTCATCAACCGTTATCGCAACCCCGCTCAGCTTGGGAGCGACCGATGGGCAGCGCTGATCGGCGCGCGCGAGCTAGTGGGAGCGAAGCCGGCGCTGGTGGTCGTGTGCGGCACCGCGACGACCATCGACTTTCTCGCCGCCTCGGGAGAGTTCAAGGGCGGCGTGATCCTGCCCGGCATCGGCCTCATGCTGCGCTCGCTGCACGAAAACACAGCCGCGCTGCCCGACGCCGACGGAGAATACGTCGACAATCCGACGCAGACCGTCGACGCCATCGCCAGCGGTTGCCAGCATGCGCAGGCTGGGGCAATCGAGCGGCTCTACCACCTGCACGCGCCAAGCGAGCCGGAGCTCGCGTGCGTGCTCTCCGGCGGCGCCGCGCGTGCCCTGAGCCCACGGCTGACCATCCCCTTCGAGCTGCACGAAAATCTGGTGCTGGAAGGGCTCTACCGGATCAGTCAAACAGCCGCCGGTGCGTAGCTATGCGACCCTGATGCAAGGACGTCCGGTCGGCGGAGGGTGCGCGCGCGTTCGAATCGCAGGATAATCGGCATTCAACAGCGGAGACAAACCATGAGCGAGCAGCGGGAAGTCGTTATCCTGAGCGGCGTGCGTACGGCCATCGGTGATTACGGGGGCAGCCTGAAGGACATTGCGCCGACGGAGCTCGCGGCGCGTGTTGTCAGGGAAGCGGTGAGTCGCGCCAAGGTCGATCCCAACGACATCGGCCAATGCGTGTTCGGCAACGTGCTGCACGGCGAGCCCAAGGACATGTACCTGTCGCGGGTGGCCTGCGTCAATGGCGGCCTGCCGCACGGGACGGGCGCGCTGACGCTCAACCGCTTGTGCGGCAGCGGCCTGCAGGCGATCGTCAGCGCATCGCAATACATCCTCCTCGGCGACATCGACGCCGCGGTGGCCGGTGGCGCCGAGAGCATGAGCCGGGCGGCGTACATGAATCTGACGCAGCGCTGGGGTGCGCGCATGGGGGACGCCAAGCTGCTCGACGCGATGGTGGGCGCACTGACCGATCCGTTCGACACCATCCACATGGGCGTAACCGCCGAGAATGTCGCCACCAAGTGCGGCATCTCGCGCGAGCAGCAGGATGCGTTCGCCGTCGAGAGCCACAAACGCGCCGCGGCGGCGATTGCCGCCGGTCATTTCAAGAGCCAGATCCTGCCGATCGAGCTCAAGAGCAAGAAAGGACCGCTGCAATTCGACACCGACGAGCACGTCCGTGGCGACGCGACGATCGAAGGCATGGCGAAGCTCAAAGCGGTGTTCATCAAGGAGAACGGCAGCGTCACCGCGGGCAACGCCTCTGGCATCAATGACGCCGCGGCGGCAGTGGTGCTGATGGAAAAATCGGCGGCGGCGAAAAAAGGCCTCAAACCGATGGCGCGGCTGGTCGCCTACGGTCACGCCGGGGTCGACCCCAAGATCATGGGCCTGGGTCCCGTCGGCGCGGTTCCCCGCGCCCTCGCCAAGGCGGGGCTGAAGCTCGATCAGATGGATGTCATCGAATCGAATGAGGCATTTGCCGCACAGGCGCTCGGCGTCAGCAAAGAGCTCGGCATGAACGCGGCCAAGGTCAACCCAAACGGCGGGGCGATCGCGCTCGGGCACCCGATCGGCGCCACCGGGTGCCTCTTGACGGTGAAAGCGATGTACGAGCTTCAGCGCACCGGCGGACGCTACGGCCTGGTGACCATGTGCATCGGCGGCGGTCAGGGAATCGCGGCGGTTATCGAGCGGATGTAGCGCTGTGAGCAGCGAGCCAGGTCCCGCTCGCGTAGCGAGTCGGGTGCGAGCGCCCGCGAATCAGCGCTGGCCGGCGACGCCCAACATTGCATCTGCGCAAAGGGCCAAAGAGCCGGCGCTGTGAGCAGCGCACCGCCGGGATGACCCAAGCTAGTGGTCGAAGCCGATTTCGCGCAGAAACGCGCCTCGGTCCTGCGCGCCCAGATGGTCGGCCACCAGTTGCACGAATTCATCCTGCGTCGCGGCCTTTTGCGCCGCGCGGTTGGCCACCACTCGCGCGATGGGTCCCAGATAGGTCGCCAGACGCATCGTCGTCTGATCGACGAAGGTCTGTTCGAGCGCCGCGACGCAGGCGCGAGCGCGCTGTCCCGTGGTCGAGCCTGGTTGTCTCGCGCCGCGCGCCGCGCTCGCGGTCGCGCCGCCATCGTCGAAGAACCGCTGGCGGTGCGCGGGATCGCTGATGTTCTCGGCCAGCAGCGCATAAAGCTCGTCGACGTCGCCGGTCCGCTCGGCGGCCCGGCGTATCATGACCCGCGCCATCGGCCCGACATAGTGCGCAAGCTGGCGCTCGACCGTGCGCAACACGGTGTCATCCCAGGTGGAGAGCGCCGACGTGGGTTCCATTCTCACCCCCGCCATATTGAGCTGCGTCGCGCCGAGTGGATCGTCGGTCACGTCAGCGAGCGCTTCGCACGCTTGCCTCAGCGCACGGCTTAGTGCCTTCGCATTCTGAAAACGCGCGTCCGGATTTTTTTCCAGCGCGGTCGCGATCACCGCATCGATGGTCGGCGACAGGGCCAGACGCGAGACCGTCGACGCCGGGCGCGGATCCTCGTGACAGATCTTGTAGGCAATAGTCTCGAGCGCGCCGCTGAAGGGCTTTTCGCCGGCAACGAGCTCGTAGAAGACGACGCCGGCGCTAAAGAGATCGGTGCGGCGGTCGACCGCCAGCCCCTGACATTGCTCCGGCGACATGTACGACGGCGTGCCCATCACCATACCCAACGATGTCAGGCTCGAGGTATCGATGCGGGCGATGCCGAAATCCGCGACTTTCAGCGTGCCCGATTCGGTTAGAATCAGATTGGCCGGCTTGATGTCGCGATGGATGACACCTCGCTCGTGCGCGAAATCCAGCGCCAGCAAGAGCTGAGTCATGATTGCCGCGACCTGCGCCAGATCGAAGGCGGCCCCGCGATTCAAAAAATCGCGAAGTCCGGTGCCTTCGACATATTCCATGACGATGAATGCGTTGTCGTCGTCCTCGCCGTACTCGTACACGCTGACGATGTTCGGATGCAGCAGCCGGCCTGCTGCTCGCGCTTCGTTTTTGAATCGGGCCATCGACTGCTCGACCAGATCGGGATCGACCAGGTCCTTGCGTACGGTCTTGATCGCCACCGCGCGTTCGATGCCGGGATCGAACGCCTTGTAAACGACCCCCATCGCGCCCTTGCCAAGCACGCTGTCGATGCGGTATTTCCCTATGGTGGCGGGGTCAGCCATGGATGTCCGTCAGCACACTAGCCCTCGAGCATCTTGATCGCCTGCACCATGCTGGTCTTCATTCTTCCCAGCGCCTCGGTCAGAACGCCGATTTCGTCGTGACTGCGGGTACGAAAGTCTCCTGCCTCGAGATTGCCGAGGCTTACTTCGTCGGCAAGCCTTGCCAGCCGTTTGACGCGTCGGGTCACGAACCAGTACAGCATCAGATTTAGCATGACAATGGTGAAGATGAAAATGGCCGCCAGCGACAGCAGGAAAATCTTGAACACGTAGTTGGCACGCTGCAGCGGGACCGCGGTCGGCACCGATACGACCTGCGCGCCGATTATATCGTTCACTTTCCAGCCGAAGCCATTGGCGGCGCCGTAGGTTTCGATCATCGTCTTGGGCGCCGCATCCGGAGTGCTGTGACAGACGAGGCACGCGGGATCCTTGATCTGGATCGGGCGTGCCAGATACAGCGACCGGCCGTCCGGCGTATCCCGTTCGCCGAACGTCTCGAGCCGGCTCGGTGTCTGTCGGAACATGTTGACGACGTCGATCTCCCAGTCGGCGGCGTGATCGCGGGGATTGGTCGGGTTGAGCGTCGCTTCCTTATAGCTGTAGTCGGGATACTTCTTGCGCATGTCGTTGAATTGCTCGGTGGCGGCGAACGCGGGCACCGATTGCGGCAGAAACCGATACTTGAGCTGCGTCTCCAGGAGCGGTTTCACCTGCGTGTTGGTGTAGACGCGCGCGGACGACGCGGCTTCCATCATGATCCGGGCGTGCTGCAGCACTTCCTGGCGCGCATTGGCCTGCAGCACCTGGTACGAGACGTAGCTTGCCAGCGCGAAGCCAACGATAAAGATTGCGAGCAGCGCAGCGTTGAATTTCCAGACTAGATTCACTCGTACTCCGGTGGTTTGCTCAAAGCCACTTCGCTACTTGCGCGGGGTTTCCCACGGCCAGTGCCATGTTCTTTCGGGCTCTTTTGGTTTTTCCTT
>DATNNK010000165.1:0-5282 GCA_035601875.1 Casimicrobiaceae bacterium
GTGTACTGTCAGCGCCGCTCCCCGGCGACGTGTTTCCGCTCCGAATCCTTCAATACCTCCATGATCAAAATCAGCAGTGCCTTTGATGCGGGTGCGATCGAAGTCGTCGATTCCAATTCGTGCGACAACATTCGTCTTAAAGTCCGTTCCGATTCCAACGCCGAGTTCCGGCAATGGTTCTATTTCCGCATGCAGGGCGGCGCCGGGCAGCTCTGTCGCATCGTCTTCGAGAACGCCGGCCGATGTACCTATGTCGACGGCTGGAAGGATTACTGCGCGGTAGCGTCGTACGACCATCGGCACTGGTTTCGCGTCCCGACCGCGTTCGACGGCGAGCGCCTGGTCATAACTCATGTGCCGGAGCGCGACTCGGTCTACTACGCATACTTCGAGCCGTATTCCTGGGAGCGACACCTCGATCTGCTCGGCCGAGCGGACGCGTCGCCGCTCGCCCGCGTTCGCGACCTCGGCAGCAGCGTCGAGGGCCGCGACATGAATCTCGTCACAGTGGGCACCCCCGGCGCGGACAAGCACGCACTGTGGGTGATCGCGCGTCAGCACCCCGGCGAGACCATGGCGGAATGGTTTGTTGACGGCATGCTGGAGCGATTGCTGAACACCAGCGACCCGGTCGCGCGGGCGCTGCTCGCGCGTGCGGTCGTGCATATCGTCCCCAACATGAATCCGGACGGCGGAGTCCATGGCAATCTGCGGACCAATTCGACGGGCGCGAACCTCAATCGCGAGTGGCTGGCGCCGAGTGCCGAGCGCAGTCCCGAGGTGCTGCACGTCCGCGCCGCGATCGCCGCAATCGGCGTCGACGCGTTTCTCGACGTCCACGGCGACGAAGCCTTGCCCTATGTATTTGTCGACGGCGGCGAGCGCTTGCCGGGTTTTTCGGCCAAGCAGGCGGACCTGCAGCGAGCTTTCATTGCCGCGTTCAAGACCGCAAGCCCGGACTTCCAGGATGTGCACGGGTACCCGTCGGACAAGGACACCAAGGTCAACCTGGCGCTGGCGTCGAAGTACGTCGGTCATACCTTCGGCTGCCTCGCGCTGACCCTGGAATTGCCGTTCAAGGACAACGCCAATCTGCCCGACCCGGAGACGGGGTGGAGCGGCGCGCGAAGCATCGAGTTGGGAGCGGCCGTGCTCGAGCCCTTGCTGGCGGTACTTCCGGATTTGTAGCGGCAGACCCTTTTGGCCCTAGAATTACGGCCCAAGGGGGGATTCTAATGCAGACCATTCTGGTGGCAAATCCGAAGGGCGGCAGCGGCAAGACCACGCTTGCGACCAATCTGGCCGGCTGGCTCGCGGGACGCAAGCAGCGCGTCGTGCTCGCCGATTTCGATCTCTTGCGTTCGGCTACCGAATGGCTTGCCCGGCGTCCGCCGCTGTTTCCGGCAATCGCCTCCTGGACGCCCGACGACGACCGGCGGGAAATCAAAGAGCACAACCCGCATTGGCTGGTGATCGACACTCCTGCCGGCTTGCACGGAGAAAGCCTGCGCGACGCCATGCGCCGCGCCGACATATTGCTGCTGCCGGTATCGCCCAGCGCTTTCGACATGGCGGCGACGCAGCATTTCCTGGATCAGATCCGCGAATACAAAGCGGTCAAGAAAGGTGAAATCGCCATCGGGCTGGTGGCGATGCGCGTCGACCCGAGGACCCACAGCGCGGGCGAGCTGGACGAATTTCTCAACGCATTCGAGTTTCCGCTGGTCGCTCATCTGCGCGCGACGCAGGTATACGTGCATTGCGCGCGCGACGGTTTGACGGTGTTCGATCTGCCGCGCTCGCGCGCCGAGCAGGACTGGGAGCAGTGGCGTCCGCTGACGCGGTGGATCGCGCGTCAGGCCCCGGTGAAGAGCGCCTGATTCGACGGCAGCGCCGGCTCCGGCCGGGAACGAAGGAAAACCATGCAGACAAGATTCGGAGTAGCCATTGGCGCACTGCTGGTTGCGCTGCTCGCCGGCTTCGGCGCAGGCGCCAGCGCGCAGGACAAGTTCGACAAGCCGGTTCGCATCGTCGTCGGCTTTGCCGCCGGCGGAACGGCGGACATCATCGCCCGTGTGGTGGCCGACAAGCTCAAGGACACGCTGGGTCAGCCGGTGATCGTCGACAATCGGCCCGGCGCCGTCGGACGCATCGCCGCGGACGCGGTCAAGAATGCGGCACCCGACGGCGCGACGATTATGGTGATGCCGATCGGGCCCATGGCGGTGGTGCCGCACACGTACAAGAGCATCAGCTACGACGCGCTCAACGACTTCACGCCGGTCGCGCTGGGCGCGACATTTCAGTTTGCGATCGCCGCCGGCCCGGCGAGCGGCGCCAAGACCTGGCCGGAATTCGTAGCCTGGGCCAAGGCGAACCCGGACAAGGCGGCATACGCGACATCGGGTGCCGGCAGCCTTCCGCATTTCTTCGGCGTCATGTTGAGCCGCGAAATCGGCGTCGACATGGTGCACGTCGCGTACAAGGGATCGGCGGCGTACGTCACCGATCTGATCGGAGGCCAGGTTCCGGTCGCGATCGACGCCATCGCCGACCTGACCGAGCTGCATCGCGCCGGGAAGATCAGTGTGTTGGCGAGCTCGGGCGCCACGCGCTCGACGGCGCTGCCGGAAGTGCCGACCTTCAACGAGCTGGGTCTCAAAAACGTCGAGGCGATGGGCTGGTTCGGATTCTTCGCGCCGGCGAAGACGCCGCCAGCGATCGTCGACACGCTGAATCGCGGCATCAACCGCGCGCTGCAATCGGCGGACGTCGCGGACAAGCTCAGTCGTCTCGGCATGGACCCGGCGACCACCACACCGGCCGAATTCGCGAAGATCCTCGCCGCCGACTACGCGAAGTGGGGACCGATCGTCAAGCGCTCCGGATTCACTGCCGACTAGCCAGACTAGTGGCCTATAACGCCCGATTCGATACTGTCTGGGTCAGTTGCCACCTCTGCGGCCTGCGAAAAACTCACCTGCTCCCGAGCCACGGACCTGTCGCAACACCAACAGGCAGCACTGATTGATGATCCGACGTCAGCCAGTTAAGCGACGAATTTTGTCGGGCTCTTGAGCCGCGCCGGCCATTGCGTTAACATCAGCTACGTATTGTCTGGGGATAGCAAGCAGACTCCCCGGCTTCTCAAGACGCTCGCCGCGTCCAAGTTCTGCTCCTGGCACCGGGTAACGAGCCCGGGGGGAGCATGTGTGGACGGAGCAGCAAAAAACTTCTTTGCTTCAATCGGTGTCGCAGGCACAGCGCGTGCCGCTCTTCTGTGCGCTGACGCGCGCCACCCCGGATCCTCCCATGGCAAGCTCGAGCGTTGGCCACCTTGCCGACGCGGCATTGGCAAATCGCAAGTGCCAACCGGAACACCTCGATGACCGAACGTGGGCCTTACTCCCCTGCCCAGCTTGCGCTCTATTTCTTCAAGCTGGGCAGCATCGGCTTTGGCGGTCCTGTTGCGCTCGTGGGATACATGTATCGCGATCTCGTGGAGAAGCGCCACTGGATCACCGACGAGGACTACAAGGAAGGACTGACGCTGGCGCAGCTCATGCCGGGTCCGCTGGCAGCGCAGCTCGCCATGTATCTCGGTTACGTCCATTACCGGATTCTGGGTGCCACGGTCGTCGGCATTGCGTTCGTGCTGCCGTCGTTCTTAATGGTGGTCGCGATCGGCTGGGCATATCTGCGCTACGGCGGCATTCCATGGATGCAGGCCGCTTTCTACGGCGTCGGCGCCGCAGTCATCGGCATCATCGCCATCAGTGCCTACAAGCTCACGACCAAGAATATCGGCACCGACAAGCTGTTGTGGGCGATCTACCTGGTAACCGCTGGCCTCACCGTGTGGACGCAATCGGAAAGCGTCTGGCTGTTCCTGGGCGCTGGCGTGTTGGTATGGCTGGTGCGAGCGCCGCCGAAGCGCTGGTTCGGCAACAGTGCCGCACCCACGCTCATGGCGTGTGGCCCGCAGGGAACGTCAACGTGCGCCGTTGCGACGGGACTCGATTGGACGCTGCTTTGGCAGCTCGGCGCCTTCTTCGCCAAGGCAGGGGCATTTGTTTTTGGCAGCGGTCTCGCCATCGTTCCCTTTCTGTATGGCGGAGTGGTGCATGAACATCAATGGTTGACTGAGCGCCAGTTCGTCGACGCAGTTGCAGTCGCCATGATTACGCCTGGCCCCGTCGTCATCACCGTTGGCTTCATCGGTTATCTGATTGCGGGTTTTCCCGGAGCGGTGGTAGCCGCTTTAGGCACGTTCCTGCCGTGTTATCTGTTCACGATCCTGCCTGCGCCATACTTCAAGAAATACGGCAAGCGCCCGGATCTGCTGGCGTTTGTGGCGGGTGTGACTGCGGCTGCGATCGGGGCCATCACCGGCGCGGTTATCGTGCTCGCCGAGCGGTCTATCGTGGACCTGATTACCGCGCTGATGGCGCTAGTTACGGTCGGACTGATCTGGAAAGTGAAGAAAGTCCCCGAACCCGTCCTGGTCGCAATTGCCGCGATCATCGGCGTCATGATCTTTCCCGGCGCGCATCCATGAGTGCGTGCGGGGGGCTTGGCATAGAAGATCTTGGCTATGGAAGTGCTTTGACGGCGGCCCACTTGGAGGACCTGACATGAAATGGATTACGCGAGAACGAGTGAAAGTAGACAGGGTCGCGTGCCCCTGGCTGATCAAAAAGTTCATCGATCCGGATGCGGAATTTCTCTTCGTCCCGACCGAAAGTGTGATGGCGGTCGCCGAACGGGAAAACGCCACTCCGTATGACGTGAAAGATGTCGAACTCGGGCATCACGGCAAGGAATGCGCGTTCGACGCAATCGTGAAGAAATACAACCTCGATCGGGATCCCGCGATGATGCTCCTCGCCAAGATCGTCAACGGCGCCGACACCGACAACACGCTTTGGAACCAGCCCGAGGCGGCCGGTCTAAACGCGGTGGCCGAAGGCTTTCGGCACCTCGGCTATAAGGATGACCACGAGATCAATGCTGCGGAGTGGATTGTCTACGATGCGCTGTACGCCTATTGCCAGGAAATGATCCGCCGCGGCAAGCCGGACGGCTCATTCAGGTAGCTGATGGCCATCTGAGATGGACTTTGGCGCCAAAGCGCCCAGCTACGTCGACACCTTCACGGGCGTCGTCAGCGGGACAACGCCGATCGCCTCTTTAGCGAAGTGACCGGTAATTCCGGACGTGAGTGAAAACCGGGCTATGCGCCGATCCAGGAGAAAGCAATCATGAGTGCTGTTCAAATGCTT
>DATNNK010000166.1:0-2347 GCA_035601875.1 Casimicrobiaceae bacterium
GCCGGGCAGGCTCACCGCGACCCGCGGTTGAAGAATGCCGTAGCCACGGGTCACCAGAGGAGGGTCGCGATCTCCAGCCGCGGCGTCGAATCGCGGACGATTCAGCGGGTGCGCCATCGCGCCGACGAATTGGCGCGCCGAGTCACGCGGCAATTGAGTGTCGGTGTCGAGCGAAATCACGTACTTCACGTCTGATAACACCGCCGTGTTGCCGACGACAAGCGAGAACGCGTTGCCGGCACCGCGCAGGAACGCATTGAGGTCCGCCAGTTTTCCTCGCTTACGCTCAAATCCCATCCAGATCCGTTCCTGCGCATTCCAGCTCCGCGGGCGATGGAACAAAAAGAACGGACCGTAGCGGTCGCCGTCACCGGCCAAGGCGGCCCCCAGCGCGTCATCCGCAGCGCCACCGGCCGCATCGCCGTACTTTGCGTTGAGCTCCTCGATGCTCCTGCGCGCGAGCGCCAACAAGGACGCGTCCTGCGGCAGCATTTCCCGGTCTGCGTCCGGAAAATCCGTCAACAACCCGAAATGCAGGTTGCGGTCGCGATTGGCCAGGAAACGAACCTCCAGCGCCTCGGTCAGGTCCTCAATGTCTGCGGCGCTGGTGAGCAGGGTCGGGACGACCACCAACGTATGCGATGCGGAAGGAATGCCCGCGGAAAAATCCATACGTGGCAGCGGATGCGGCGCCACGATCATCTGCACCACCCAGTTAACCAGTTCGACTGCCGCGTGGCTCGACGCGATCAGCGAAACGATGCCCACCGCCGCCAGCAACCATTCGCGCGCGCCATCTCCATACGCGCTGAAAAGCAACGCGCCGGCCAGGCTCGCGGTGACCAGCGTGATCGCGCCCAGATAATAGAAAAGCGGATGCTCGCGGCCGGCCCACCAGATGTTCTCCAATGGCGTCCGGCGAGCCTGCACGATTCGCTCGAGATTCGGCAGCCCCTTGTCGATCAGATGAAAGCCCACGTGCGCTGCGGGATCGTCGCCGCCCGGTCTTGCCGCGCTTTCGCGCGCAAGCTTGAGTGCGGCATCGGCCACTGCGACTTCCGACGCGGCGCTGGTCTTGGCCAAGCGCTCGACGACGTGTCGGTAGCGATCGCGGGTGGCAAAATCCATCCGGCCATAGACGCCGTCGGGATCCTGCCGCAATGTCCGCTCGATGACGCTGTTGCTCTCGGCAAATTCGCGCCAGTCGATGGCACCGAGCATGCGCAGACTGCCGATGCTGTTGGAGATGGAGAGCTGATCGGCCGCCTGTTGTTGATTTCCCGATTGCACCAGCTGTTCGATGGTGCGATTCGATTCTGCGAGACGCTGCTCGATCCATGTCAGCGGCAGTGCCAGCGCGGGGCTCTGTCCCTGCAGCCGTCGCGCCAATTCCGAAACGAACGACGTCGTCATCGGCGGATCTGAGCGCGCCATGTCCGCGACGACCAGGATCAGGCTCTTGGGATCGCTTTCGGCAATGTCCGTCATCTCGTCGGCCCACGCGTCGGCAAGATCCAGGTCCACTCTGCTGGCGGCGATGCGCGCGCCGACGCGACGCAGGTTCTCGATCAAGGCCAGTCGCAGCATGATCGGAATTGCCCACAGCTCTCCGAGCTGAAGGGTGCTGACGGTTTGATAAGCGGCGACGAAACGGCTGAGACTTTCGGTGTCGACCCGGCCGTCGCCGTGTGAAATCGTTTGCAGTGCGATGTCGTATACGCGCGGCAGACCCGCCGAGGAGCCACCGGCCAATCGCGGCAGCTCGCGGCTGTAGCCCTTGGGCAGGTGGCGCTTGGCCGTGCGGATCTGCTCTTCGATGAGATATAGATTGTCGAGCAACCATTCGCCGGCTGGAGTCAGGCGGCGGTTTGCCGTGACCGCCGCGGTCAGCAGATTGCAGACGCCGATCAGCGCGCTTTCGTTGTCGGCCAGGCGCGTCAGAAGCTGGTCCGGGCGCCGCCTTTTGGTTAACTGATGGGAAGCGGCGAGTACCCTGCCGTGCTGCTCCATCTGATCGGCGCTGAACAGCTCCGATCGCAGCGGGAACTCGTCGGCCGGCTTCGATCGCCGCCAGGCGCTTTTCCGAATCCGGGTGGCAATGTCGAGCACGTATTCCGAAGCCGTCGCGACTCTGAAGTTCATTTCACGCGCCGCCTTGCCTGCGGCGATCGGCCGCCGAGATCATCGGGCTGCGAATGCTCGAGGTGGGGGCCGGAGCCTTGTCATCCGACGGTCCCCGCGCGCGAGATCGAACGAAACGAGTATCGGCCAGGTGCGAGCAAAGCTGTTGCAAACGATGCGCACCCAAAACGTCTTTCCTGTCGATCGCACTGGCGGCTGGGAGTCT
>DATNNK010000167.1:0-3628 GCA_035601875.1 Casimicrobiaceae bacterium
CTATGACGGGGTTGGAGGCTTGGGCGGGCTCGATCAATGCGTGCCTGAAGGACGATTCGCCCGATTCGTAATAGTGCTCGAAATAGAGCTTCATCACCGCTGCTGGAAGCCAGCACTCAGCATAGAGGTTGGTCATGTCGCCCTGGTCGTCAACCCCGAAGAAGCCCGCGGAATCGGCGCCAACGAGCTGTCGGACTGCCTTGAGGAGCGCCGGCATCAATTGCTCGCTCGGCAATCCGAGACAGCAAAGCTGGCGGTATATGCGTCCTGAGGTTCGAACGCTGTATGTGTGCGTCGCTGGTCGCGGTCTTTCTCATGTTCAAGCCGCTAGTGTCCGGTCGTGCCCGCAAGCGGTGTGCCGCTGGTCACCCCGGTGGGATTCAGCGCTATCCAGTAACGAGGCTAGCGTCGAATTTTCTCGGAAGGACCATTTTGATATCGTTCGCGGCCTCGATCTTTATGATCGGCCAGGCCGGCGCAACGGTCTACAACCTTTCTTTTGTCAGTGCCGGCTGGGACAGCGATTTGGGCGACCAAAATCCCTCCAATCGCAGCCATCTGACCGGCGAGATTTTCATCCCCGGTCCCCGGGGAGAAGCGTTCTTTCGGAGTTTTTATACTTTCACTCTTCCGGTAATAACCGGCACGATCGTCTCCGTAGAGTTCGACGCGTTCAACCCGGACTTTGGTTTCGTCAGCTTAGACCCAAATGAAAATTTGAGGATTTTCGACGTCACAACGCCCGCCGGATGCTTGAATACGCTTCATTTGCAGGGGGACCCGGTGGGCATAGCCGTTTTCGCCGACTTGGGGACGGGAACATCATATGGATCGCGAGTCGTGTCGAGCGCTGATAACAACAACACGGTCACAGTAGCGCTAAATGCGGCGGCTTTCAGCGCCCTGGCCGCGGCGGGCCCGGGACTTTTTGCCCTGGGCGGGGCGTTGACGACATTGAATCCGAGTCCGCCCACCGAGTTTGTCTTTAGCGGAACGCAACGGGCACTACAGTAGGTCCCGATGTGCGAAACATCCATCTCATCATCACGACACGGGCGAACAGCGTACCCGAGCCGACAAGCCTCGTACTCCTGGGAGTTGCAATGGCCGGTATGGGTTGGTCGCGCCGTCGAAGAACTTAGTTCTTTCGATTCATCCGGTCTCGTCGTACGGTAGGAGCGGGTTCCGCTGTTCGGGTCACGGGCTCACGCCCAGCCGCGCCAGCAGCTTGCCGTGTATGCCTCCGAAGCCACCGTTACTCATGATCACCACGCGGTCACCGGGCCACGACGAATGCGCGATCGCTTCGATCAGCGCGGTGAGATCGTCGTGGAATTCCGCGCGGGCTCCGAGCGGCGCCAGCGCCTCGGCAGCGTTCCAGCCCAGGTTCGCGGTGTAGCAAAATACGCGATCGGCCGCCGCAAGGCTGGCGGGCAACATCGATCTCATGGTTCCGAGCTTCATGGTGTTCGAGCGCGGCTCGAGCACCGCGAGTATGCGACCGGTGCCCATGACCCGACGCATGCCATTGAGGGTCGCGGCGATGGCGGTCGGGTGATGCGCGAAGTCGTCGTATACCGCGACGCCGTCAACCGTGCCGGAGAGCTCGAGTCGCCGCTTGATGCCGCGGAATGCCGCCAGCGCCACGAGACTCGAAGCCACCGGCACTCCGACGTGGCGTGCGGCGGCAATCGCGGCGAGCGCGTTCATCTGATTGTGACTGCCGATCAGCGAAAACGGCGCAAGTTGCCCGTACGGCGCGCCGCCCAGCTTGATCGTGCCGTCGACCGCGATGGTCCAGTCCGGCCCGGTGTCACTGGCCGCCGCAGCGCCGAAGCGCTCCACTTCGCTCCAGCAACCGCGCGCGAGCACGCGTCCAAGATTTTCGTCGCCGCCGTTCACGATCAGTCGGCCGCGATGCGGAACGGTTCGCACCAGGTGATGGAATTGAGTCTCGATCGCCGCTAAATCGGGAAAAATGTCGGCGTGATCGTATTCGAGGTTGGTGAGGATTACGGTACGCGGCCGGTAGTGCACGAACTTGGAACGTTTGTCGCTGAATGCGGTGTCGTACTCGTCGGCCTCGATGACGAAAAACGAACTGTCGGTCATGCGCGCTGAAATACCGAAGTCGATCGCCACACCTCCGATCAGGAACCCGGGATTCATGCCGGCGTGGTCGAGAACCCAGGCAAGCAACGCGGTCGTCGTCGTCTTGCCGTGCGTTCCGGCGACCGCGAGCACCCACTTGTCGCGTAACACGTTTTCGAATAGCCACTGCGGCCCGGAGGTGTACTGCAGGCCGCCATCGAGTATCGCTTCCAGCAGCGGATTGCCGCGTGAGATCGCATTGCCGACGACGAAAACGTCCGCGCTCCTGGCAACGGTGTCGAGCTGGCTCGCGTCGTATCCTTGGGTAAGCGCGATGCCGAGCCCCTCGAGCTGCGTGCTCATTGGCGGATAGGCGTTGGCGTCGCAGCCGGTCACGGTATGGCCGGCGGCCTTGGCGATAGCGGCGAGGCCTCCCATGAACGAACCGCAAATGCCGAGGATGTGGAGGTGCATGAGTCTGTTCCTCGTCATCATGCGAGCGCAGCGGATTTGATCGCCAGCGCACGCGCGTAGGCATCCTCGAGACAAGCCGCGTAGCGCCGGGTATCGGCGATGTCCGAATGCGCAAACTTGTCGACGATTTTCGCCGCGACTTCCGAGCGCCATGCGGCGTCGTTCGCGAGCCGGCATGCCATCGCGACGTACTCCGCATCGCTGTGCGCGACGGTTTCGGTGACGCCGAGATGCGCCAGCAGGCTCAAGCCCATCCTTTCCGCGTGGCGCTCACCGACTCGGGTGACGACCGGTACACCCATGTCCAGCGCCGCGGCGGTTGTGTCGCCGCCGGCGTAGGGCATGGTGTCGAGCACCACATCGATGAGCCCATAGCGCGCACGGTCGCCGGCCTCGTCGGCGGCTCGCGGAATGAACACCACGCGCTCGGGGTCGACGCCGAAACCCGCCACTCGCCGCCGATACAGCGACTGCTCCGACGCGTTGCCAGGCGAAAACGCGAGCAGCGACTGCGGCACCCGCTGCAGGATGTCGCGCCAGAGGACCAGGCATCGCGGCGAGAGCTTCAGCAGACTGACAAAAGCGCCGAAGAGGATCGCGGAGTCCGCGATTCCAAGCTCGGCACGCCTCGCCGCGGGCGCCGGCGGGGACCTCGGTGCCGGACCAACCCGCCGCACTGGCAGCACGCAGCAGTCGAGCGCCAACGGCGCTTCGATCTGAAACGATGCCGCGTCGGGCAAATCGGCAAACGCATCGGTGAGCTTGAAGTCGATCTGACGCAGGCCCACGCAGCCGTGATACCCGAGATGGGTGATGATCACCGGCGCAGGCTTCCACAGCAGTATGCCCGGGCGGGAAAAGGACGAGTGGCCCATCAGATCGACCAGCACGTCGACCTCATCGCCGGCGATGGCGAGCGCCGCGGAATGATCGTCGCGCTCGGCCAAGTTGACGAAGCGTTCGCACAGGCCGCGGAACTCGCCGGTCAGCTGATCCTCGTTGGCCTCGGGCGCCAGCGAGTAGAGATACAGGCTCACGCGTGCGCGATCGTGCGCCGCGAGGA
>DATNNK010000168.1:0-7463 GCA_035601875.1 Casimicrobiaceae bacterium
CGCTTCGCCCCGATCGACCTGAGCAAATTCGAGCGCGACGCTTCACCGCTCGAAGTCGCGCTGGTCAATGCCAAATCGGTTTCCAAGCCGACCAAGGCCGACATCCTCGCCCAGGCGAACCTCGACGGCGGCGGCAATACCGACGCCAAACGCCGCGCTAAGACGCCGCTGCCCGCGCTTCCCAAGGACAATGCGACGGCCGCGTTTGCGGTAGCCACGCAGAAGGTCGAGACGCTCGAAAAGAAGAGCCAGGAAATGATGACCCAGCTCAAATCGGCAGGGGCAATCGAGGCGCCGAAGCCAACACCGAACGCGGCGCCGGACAAGCCGGAGCTGCCGACCGCGACCGAGATGATGCAGCGAACGATGGAAGCGATGCGGCTCGAAGCGCAGATTGCCAAGGACATGGACACGTACCAGAAGCGCCCGAAGCGGCGCTTTGTCGGTGCGCGAGCCGAAGAATATCGCTTTGCACGCTACATCGAGGACTGGCGGCTCAAAGTCGAAGGCATCGGCAACCGCAACTATCCGGAGGCTGCGCGCGTACAAAAACTCTACGGCAGCCTGCTGTTGACCGTCGGCATTCGCGCCGATGGCAGTGTCGAAACCGTCGTCGTCGACCGCACCTCCGGCCAGAAAATACTCGACCTCGCCGCGATCCGGATCGTCGAGATGGGAGGACCTTACGCGGCGTTTCCGCCCAGCATCAGTCGCGATACCGATATCCTCTACATTACTCGAACATGGAGTTTCGCGCCCGGCGATTCCTTGACCTCGCAGTGACCGCCGCCGTACAGACGTCCGTATCGGCGCATCGCAGCTGGTCCTTTAGTGCACTGACACTAGCGGCGCTGTTTCGCTGAATCTCTGATCAGGGCTCGTTTCATGGATCGTTATGCCGTCATCGGCAATCCCGTCGCGCACAGCAAGTCGCCGCTGATCCACGAGGCATTTGCTCGAGCGACCGGCCAGGGCATGAGTTACGAGCGCCTGCTCGCTCCGCTCGACGGGTTTGTTGCGACCGTTGAGCGTTTCGTGGCTGAGGGAGGCAGGGGTCTCAACGTCACGGTGCCGTTCAAGCTCGAGGCGTTTGCGCTGGCAAGAGAGAAGAGCTCGCGCGCCGAAGAAGCACAGGCGTGCAACACACTGGCTTGGCGCGGCGATCATTGGTACGCGGACAACACCGACGGCGTCGGATTGATGCGTGACCTCACCCACAACCTGCACGAGGCGCTGGCGGGCCGCGATGTGCTCGTGCTCGGTGCCGGGGGTGCGGCGCGCGGAATCATGGGTCCGTTGCTGGCGAAGACACCGCGGAGCGTGGTCGTGCTCAATCGCACCGAGCGCAGGGCTGCGGAGCTCGCGGCGTCCTTTATGCAACATGGACCGGTCACGGCGATGTCGGCGGCGCAGTTGAATGGTAGGCGATTCCACGTGGTCATCAACGCCACCAGCATCGGCATCAATGGCGATGTTCCCGAAAACCTCTGGCCGCGGCGCCCCTTCGCGCCCGGCGGCCTCGCCTATGACCTGGTGTACGCCGACGTGCCCACGCCATTCCTGCGCTGGGCATCCGAGCAGTCCGCGGAGCGAATGGCCGACGGTCTCGGCATGCTGATCGAGCAGGCGGCGGAAAGCTTTGTTGTGTGGCGCGGAGTGCGCCCGGAGACGCCACCCGTATTCGCCATGCTGCGGCCGGGAAGCTGACGCATGCGCAAGCTTGGCCGCTGGCTCCTCTGGACGATATTCGCGATTTTCGCGTTTGTCGCGTTGCTGCAGGCGTGGTACGCCGTGCATATCTGGTGGTGGCGCGACCACCCGCCGCGCGAAACCGCGTTCATGGCGATGCGGCTTTCCGAGCTGAAGGCCACGCGGCCGCAAGCGCGCCTGCAATACGTGTGGGTTCCCTACGAGCGGATTTCGATCAAGCTCAAGCAGGCGATGATTGCCGCCGAAGACGCGAAGTTCGTCGACCACGAAGGTTTCGACTGGGACGGCATTCAGCTGGCGATGGACAAGAATATCCGCAAAGGCCGCGTTGTCGCGGGCGGCTCCACGATTTCGCAGCAACTGGCCAAGAACCTGTTTCTTTCGGGGGAGCGAAGCTACTGGCGCAAGGCCGAGGAAGCCGCGATCACGGTGATGCTGGAAGCCATCCTCGACAAACGGCGCATCTTCGAGCTCTACCTCAACGTCATCGAGTGGGGCAACGGGGTTTTCGGCAGCGAGGCAGCCGCGCGCCATTACTTCGGCATTGGCGCCAGCGATCTGAGCGCCGAGCAGGCGGCTCGGCTGGCAGCGATGGCGCCTAATCCACGTCACTACGACAGCACGCCGAACTCGAAAGGGCTGGCGCGCAAGGTGCCCATCATTCTCGCGCGCATGCCCTCGGCGGAGTTGCCGTAGCCGGACCACCCAAATGAAGACTTGTCAGCTCTGAAGCGGAATAAAATTCGATCGAAGGGTGTTTACTGACGGCGCCAGGATTCCGGCGTCTGAATGATCTACCATGGAGACAAGGATGATGATTCGCGGCGGCATAGCGGTTTTGAAGTGGGCGTACAAGGGCAAGCCGCTGTACCTGTGGTCCAAAGTTCAGAAGCCGGGCGACATGACCGGCGACGGATTCAACGGAATCTGGCACGTCGTCAAGGATTAACACCGAACTTGAGGCGGCGCCGGGCCGAACTATAAACGGCTTCTAGCGCCGCCGGCGCGCGATGTCCGACACCCTACCCGATCCCGATCTTATCGCGGCGCTGCCGCGATTGCGGCGTTACGCACGCGTTCTGACCGGCGATCTCAATCGCGCCGATGATCTGGTACAGGACACCCTGACCCGTGCCTGGGCAAAACGAGAGCTTTGGCAGGAAGGAAGCGATCTGCGTGCGTGGCTGTTCACCATCATGCATAACGTGCACATCAATCAGTTTTCGTTGCGCCAGCGTGAATTCTCGGAAATCTCTCTCGATGCCGACGAGGGGGCGGGCGCCTGGGAAATCCCGGTGCGTGCGACGCAATCCGACCGGGTGGAGCTGGCGGAGATCTTTGTGCAGATTAGCAGGCTGCCGGACGAGCAGCGCGAAGTGCTTTTGCTCGCGGCGGTCGAGGAAATGCGCTACCAGGACATCGCGAAGGTGCTGGGTGTGCCGATAGGCACGGTGATGTCCCGGCTTAGCCGAGCGCGCGAGAGGCTGCGGCGGATGACCGGCGACGCTTATTCGGCGCCGCTCAAGGTGGTGAGATGAAAGCGGCGCTATCGGTGACCGGCGACGATCTTCACGCCTACGCGGATGGCCAGCTCTCGCCGGAGCGCGCGGCGCAAGTCGGCGACGCGCTCGAGCGCGAGCCGGCGCTTGCTGCGCGCCTGACCGACATCCAGCAGCAGAACGCGAAGCTGCGCGCCGCGCTCGATCCCTGGCTTGACGAGGCACTGCCGCGCGAGCTTGTCGACGCCGCTAAGCCTCCGCGCTCGTGGCGCGCTCGCCGGGTACGTCGCGCATGGCCGGTGATCGTGCTGGCCGCGGCGGCGTCCTTGTTCATCGGCATCGGTCTCGGCTGGCAGTTCCGCAACGAAATGCTCGAGCAGGCCGGAACACCGGTCACCTTCCCTCGGCAGGCGGCGTTTACCCACGCGCTGTATGCGGCCGACGCGAATCGTCCGGTCGAGATCTGGGCCAACGAAGAAGAACGGATGGTGCGCTGGCTGTCGAAGCGACTCAGCTTTCCGCTGCGGGCACCGAATCTGAACGATGTCGGATTTGCGCTCGTCGGCGGCCGCCTGGTTGCCGGCAACGAAAAGCCGGGTGCCCTGTTCATGTACGAAAACGCCGACAAGCAGCGCATTTCGCTTTTCGTTCGCAAGGACGATGAGCGGACCCGAGAAACGGCATTCCGCTACGCCTACGAAGACGGCGTCGGCGTTTTCTACTGGATCGATGATGCCTGTGGCTACGCGCTGTCGGGCAAGCTCGAACGGGCGCAGCTGCTGTCCATCGCGAGGATTGTCTACGGGCAGCTTGCCCCGCCCGACGCCGCGGCGCCGAAATAGCGAGCCCGGCCAGCAGCCGCTGCCGGTCCTGATACATTATCCTCGGCAATCTGCTGTGGCACCGCGTGTTGGCGTATGGCAGCTGAAGGTGGGCTGAGGCAAATGAGATCCGAAAATCCTGACTTGGCGGCGCGGATGCCGGCGCAAGTGGATGACCTCCTCGCCGAGGTCGACACTCCCGCGCTGGTCATCGATCTCGACCTCTTCGAGGGCAACCTCGCCGCCATGGCGGAAGCGGTTCGCGGCCATGGTGTGCGGCTGCGACCGCACGCCAAGAGCCACAAGTGTCCGGAGATCGCGAAGCGCCAGATCGCTCACGGCGCAATCGGCATTTGCTGTCAGAAAGTCGGCGAAGCCGAAGCATTTGTCGCGGCCGGCATCAGCGACGTGCTGGTCACCAATGAAATCGTGGGCGCGCACAAGCTTGCGCGGCTTGCGGCGCTCGCCCGATCGGCCGCTATCGGCGTGCTGGTCGATGATCCCGGCAACGTTGCCGACCTGGCATCGGCCGTGGCGCACGCGCCTTCGACGCTCGAAGTGCTGGTGGAGATCGACGTCGGCGCCCATCGCTGCGGAGTCGCCCCGGGCGGGAGCGCGCTCGAGCTTGCGCGCGCCGTCACGTCACAGGCCGGGGCGGGGCTGCGCTTCGGCGGCCTGCACGCATATCAGGGCGCGGCACAGCATTTGCGCCGGCCCTCGGAGCGCCGCGCGGCCATCGCGCGTGCCGTCGAATGTGCGCGCGATACCAAGGTATTGATCGAAAGCGCGGGTATAGCGTGTCCCACGGTGACCGGCGCGGGAACCGGCACTTTCCTGCTCGAGCGCAACAGCGGCGTCTATACCGAGCTGCAGCCGGGATCGTACGTTTTCATGGATGCCGACTATGGTCGGAACGAATTGCATTCCAGCGAGCCAGTGTTTGCGCAGAGCTTGTACGTGTGGACCACCGTGATGAGCGCGCCCACCGCCGACCGGGCGATCGTCGACGCCGGGCTCAAGGCTTTTTCGGTCGACTCAGGTCTGCCGCTCGTCGCCGACCGACCGAAGTTGGAATGCACCAAGGCCTCCGACGAGCATGGCGTGCTGCGGGTGCTGACCGGTGCCGAAAACTTGCGTGTCGGCGACAAGATACGGCTGGTGCCCGGGCATTGCGATCCGACGGTCAATCTGCACGATTGGTTGGTGGGCGTGCGAAAAGGGCGCGTCGAATGCGTCTGGCCGGTGAGCGCGCGGGGCGCGCTGCTCTAGTAGCTGCGAGCGAATCCAGCCTCACAGCGTTACCGTCCCGCGCGGCGTTCGCAGCATCACCGCCAGACGCGGCGTCACCGCGTAAGTGACTTTCAGCATATCGGCCACGCCCAGGTTGCCCAGCGCGGCACGGATGGTCCCCGGCTCCGGATGCGCGCCGGCCATCGTCACGATACCGATGCGATCGTCGGCCAGCGCTTCGACCGGATGTCTGTCGTCGGCCCACTGGATCAGCGTCGGGATCAGGCCCTCGCCGGGCAAGTGTCCGTCGTCGGGGATGGTGATGCGCCAGGAGTACGGCCCACGCGTCATCGGATAGACGCGACCATGTTCGTCCGGCGAGATTTTTCGCGCAGCTTCGATAGCGGCACAGCGCGCAACCCAGTGAATCAAGCGCGGGCCAAGCGCCAGCGACGCGCGCATCGAAGGCCGGTCAAGGTCGAACCATCGCGGGCGGTCCGGCTTGATGCCATCGGGATCGATGGCGATCAGCTCCAGATAACTTCGATCGCCTCCATCGCCTAATCGCAGCACGCTGTTGTGGGTGCCCATCGCGGCGTGCTTGCCGCCGCGCCGGGGCCGTACTCCCAGCAGCGACTCGAGGTGATCTTCCCCCTGCTCCAGGCTTTCCGCGGCGACGACCAGATGGTCGAGCTTCGCGCGCGGAAAGCTTGTCAGCGCGCCGATGGCCGCTCGTCGGCCGCGAAATCGAGCTCGACCTTGGCGCCGTTTGGATCGTGAAAGAACACCTGCCAGACGCCGGAGCCGACCTGTTGCCGGCATACGTGCTCGACCTTTTCCCGCTCCAGCATGGCTAGCGTCGCGGACAGATCATGGCCGGTAAAAGCCATGTGGTCGATGACGCCGGGTTTGAGCTCGCTTTTCGGCCGGCCGCCGATGACGTGCAATATCGGCTGATCGCCTGCGTACAGCCACGCGCCGGGAAAATTAAGTGATGGACGAGAGCCCGCCTTGAGTCCCATAAGATCGCCGTAGAAGCGCACGGTGCGCTCCACGTCGTCGGTCAAGATCGTGAAGTGGTTCATGCCTGAAACTGCCATGTCGTGCTCCTCCGCGCGTTTGCTTCGGCTTCAGAGTTGCCCGGCGACGAATTCGGCGAGCAGAGCCGTCGCGTCCGGGGGATTCGGGTCATTATAGGGGAACGCGGCGTCGCCGCCGCTCCATGCGTGGGCGAGGCCGGTCACGCGCACCCGGCGCACGACCAGGCGAGCGCCGTCGCGATAGTCGCTCACGGTCATCGTGCGGCCGGCGGGAAGCGTCGAGGTCGCCTCATGGTCCGCGGGCGGAAGCACGTTCGGCGGACTGGGCTCTTGCACGAGCTTACCGTTGAACACGAGGTATTGCCTGACGAGCTGGATGGTGTTGATCTCGGCCACCGCCGCGTCGTCGGCGCCGCCGATCGCCAGCAGCGCGACCGGCAGCGCGCGGCGCGGCGCATCGGCACGCGCGTTGGCTCCAATCTTTTCGTAGTTCGTATCGGCGCCGTGGGTGAGCACGCGCATGGCCGCGAGCGGAGCCGACGCGGCGCCGCATGCGACTCCCGAATGGACGAAGACGCCCGCGAAGAGCTTCGGGTGCCTCAGGCCCAGCACCGCCGCGAGACAGCCGCCGGCCGACATTCCGACCGCGTAGACCTTGCGCGGGTGAACGCGATAGCTCCGGCGCACGGATTTTACCTGCGCTGCGACGATCGCCGCTTCGCCCTTGCCGGCGCTGGTCGCGGTGTCGAACCAGTTCCAGCACGACCACGGGTTGGCTTTCGCGATTTGCCGCGGCAGAAGCACCAGCCAGCCGTTCTCGTCGGCGCGCGCGGCGATGCGTGTTGAGGCGGCGATCTCTTCAGGCGTCTGCTTGCAGCCGTGGATCAGGACGATCAGCGGCCGGCGACGCCATCCGCCGTAGCCCCGCGGGATGTACAAAAGATAGTCGCGCGCTGGCCAGATCCAGGGACCCGAAGCAAGCCATCCGCGCCATGATAAATTGCTTCCGCTCACGAAGCGGCCGGGTTCGGGCGGCTTGCGACCAAAGATCCTCGCGATGAGCGCGCGTGCACCGGTACGCAGTTTTTCGAACATCTAGGGTCAGTGCTTTTCAGCTACGCCGCATGCTGAGTGAATTCGGTCCTGGCTATGCGCGGTTGGTT
>DATNNK010000169.1:0-2841 GCA_035601875.1 Casimicrobiaceae bacterium
GCCTACGCCGACGTCGCCGCGAAAATAGGGCGGCCGGCGGCGGTGCGTGCGGTCGGGCGCGCCAACGGCGACAACAAGCTGACGATTATCGTGCCGTGCCATCGCGTGATCGGCGCCGACGGAACGCTGACCGGGTACGGCGGCGGATTGTGGCGCAAGGCATGGCTCTTGGAACACGAACGCGCGTTTGCGCGCGCTCGCGGCCAGCTCGCCCTGGTGCCCGCGCAACCGGCTGCCGCCGCGGCTTGAGATGTCGCCGGCTGACCTTGCGCGCCTGGTCGCGCTGGCGGCGCTTTGGGGCGGCTCTTTCGCCTTCATTCGGGTTGCCGCACCCGTCGTAGGGGCGCTCTGGCTCGCCGAAAGCCGAGTCGCGCTCGCATTTGTGGTCTTGATCGTGCTCGCGCTGTCGCGCCGGAAGGTCCCGGCGTTGCGCGAGCGCTGGCGAGATTTCCTGGTCATCGGCATCGTCAATTCGGCACTGCCGTTCGCGCTGTTCTGCTTCGCCGGCCAGCACATCGCCGCATCGACCGCGGCAATCCTCAACGCGACCAGTCCGTTTTTCGGCGCTCTCGCCGCGGCGCTATGGCTTAAGGACCCGTTGCCGCTGTCGAAACTTGCGGGAATGGCGCTCGGGCTCGCCGGAGTGGTGTTGCTGGTCGGCTGGCGACCCGAGCCCATGACCGGATTCGCGCTCGCCGCGGTGTTCGCATGCCTTGCGGCGGCGATGTGCTACGGCATTGCAAGCGTCTACGCCAAGGTGCGCATGGCTGGCGTGCCCAGTTTCTCGACTGCGCTCTACAGTCAGCTGGCCGCGGCAATCGTGCTCGCGCCGACCCTGCCGTTCGCCCCCATGAATGGGCAGATAACCGCTATCGTCGCCGCCAATGTATTCGCGCTAGCCGTCGGATCGACCGCCATCGCGTACCTGCTTTATTTCAGGCTGATCGCGAACATCGGTCCGGCGCGCGCGCTAAGCGTCACCTTCCTGATTCCGCTTTTCGGCGTTCTCTGGGGCTACCTGTTTCTGCGCGAGCCGCTTAGCATCAACATGCTGCTGGGGGGCTCGCTGATTCTGGGAGGTACCTGGCTCGCGATGCGCGCAGGCACTGTCACGTCCGGCAGCATACGGTCGCGGATCGCTTCTTAGCGTACGCCAGCAGATCCTGACGAAGCTGGGTAAGCGGAGCTAGGCCAACTCAGACGAGATCGCCCGCGGGTCCGAGGATTTGCTCGCGCAGCTCGCGGTAGCGGGGCAGCGTCGGTGGATACACGCACAAATATTTCACCTGCGCCGCTTGCAGGCACCGCTGCTTGATGATCTCGAGCTTCTGGTCGCGCGGATTCTGCACCTGCTCCGGCTCCTTCGAGTCGACAATGGCAACGATGGTCATGTCCCGATCGCAGACTACAAAACCGACGTGCTGGTTGGCGATCTTGCGAAACGCGCGCAGCCGCTCCATTCCCTGCGGTCCGATCTTCACCTGCAGCACGTCTGCCAGCCGTATGCGCGCGAAAATCTCGTGCCGTGGAAATGCAGCCTTGAGCAGGAGGTAGACGACATTCTCGGCTTTCGACAGGAAGCGCGAGCGCAACAGATACAGGCCGGGGAGCTCGGCGCTGGACAAGAGCCTCGTGGTCTCGCCCTCGGTCCACTGCACGGTGGTGCTGGTCGACTCTCCTCCGGGCTTCGACTTCGCGCCGCTCCGCTGGCGCCGGACGAGCCCGAAAAGCACCGCGACCACCAGCGCACTAATCGCAAGCGCGAAGAGCATTCCGGAAGTCATCGCGACAGGCTCCTTTTCTGCGGCGCTAGCCGTTTCTTTATTGGATCGTGCCGATCGCGCACCGTGCGCCGTCCGGCGTGCCTAACGCCTTAGTTTAATGTATTTCTTTTGTCTCTGCTGGACGCGCCCAGCGCCGGACAAGGGTTCTTGCCCGCAAGTCCGCGCCCCCTTAGAATGCACTGCGACCGTTTCAGGCGCAGGTGTCGCGCAGTGGACTAGACCTTTCGCCATCGACCACTAGGCACGTGCGCTCACTGACAAGAAATCACCGATCACATACCCCTATGAACCTTCACTCTCTTGCCGAGCGGCGTCCCAAGATCCCTCGCCGCGTGCTAAGCGTGCTGCTGGCAGCGATGATAAGCGCGGCCAGCGCGAATGCCGCCGCGGACGGCATTGCCGCCCCGACCGGACTCGGCGTCACCGCGGCCAGTGGAAAACAATCGAAGCTCTACGGCCTTGCAGCATACTGGGACTCGGTATGCACCTGCGCGCCGTTGGCCGAACGTGGCCTCGGCGTGCGCATTTACGGGCAAATTGCGTATTGGCGAGGCAACGAACGGCCAACCGATTTTCCGTTCCTGTGGGAGGCAAGCGTGACTCCCACCCTGCGTTGGACGGGGCCTGCCATCGGCGAAGCGGCATTTTTTTCCGAGGCGGGCTTGGGCGTCAGTGCATTGTCCGCAACCCGGCTCAACGAAACTCGTCACTTTGCCAGCACATTCCAGTTTAACGAGCACTTTGGCGTCGGGCTTGCCTTTGGCCCTAAACGCCGCTATGAATTGGCCACCTATTGGCGGCACGTTTCTAATGGCAGTATCAAGCAGCCGAATGATGGGAACACTTTCTTCGGCGGCGTCTTTCGCGTGGCACTGGACTGACGCGCGCGTTGCACGCGTGCTGCGCCGTCTCGGCACCATCGCTACGACGGCAATCGCTTCCTAGAAAAAAGCCCCGCCGAAGCGGGGCTTTGATCGCCACTGGATCCCCGCTCAGTAACCAAAATGAGCGGGGATGGCCATTTCGTATCCGATCGCGCGCCGCGTTGCCGGCGCGC
>DATNNK010000170.1:0-10973 GCA_035601875.1 Casimicrobiaceae bacterium
GCGTTCCGAGCGCGGCTTGCCGAAGAAATCGTCTTTGCTCGCGTCTTCAACAATACGTCCCTGGTCCATGAATATGACGCGATGCGCCACTTTGCGCGCGAACCCCATTTCGTGCGTGACCACCATCATCGTCATGCCCTCTTTGGCGAGCGCCACCATCACATCGAGGACTTCGTTGACCATTTCCGGATCGAGCGCCGAGGTCGGCTCGTCGAACAGCATGCAGATCGGGTCCATGGACAATGCCCGAGCGATGGCGACGCGTTGCTGCTGGCCGCCGGAAAGCTGTCCGGGGAACTTGTCCTTCTGCGCGATCAGGCCGACCCGGTCCAGCAGCTTGAGGCCGCGCGTCACGGCTTCTTCCTGCTTGCGTCCGAGAACCTTGATCTGGCCGAGTGTCAGGTTCTGGGTGATCGTCAGGTGCGGAAACAACTCGAAATTCTGGAACACCATGCCGACTCGGGCACGCAGCTTGGGAAGGTCGGTCTTGGGATCGTTGATCTTGGTACCGTCGACGACAATGTCGCCTTTCTGAAACGGCTCCAGCGCGTTCACCGTCTTGATCAATGTCGACTTGCCCGAGCCCGAAGGCCCGCACACCACGATCACCTCGCCCTTTTCGACCCTGGTCGTGCAATCGGTGAGCACCTGAAAGCTGCCATACCACTTGCTGACGTTGATGATTTCGATCATATCGTTTCCTTGAAGGTGTCCGTCGCCCAGGTCAGCGCACGATGGCGACGCGCCGTTGCAATTGTTTGACCAGCATGGAAAGGCTCAGGCAGATCACGAAATACACTATGCCGACGAACAGATACATTTCCGCCTGACGACCGTCGCGTTCGGCGATCTTGCGTGCCGCGCCGACGAAATCGGTAATCGACAGAATCGAAACGAGCGACACGTCCTGGAAAAGGACGATCGTCTGCGTTAGCAGGATCGGAATCATGTTTCGAAACGCCTGCGGCAGGACGATGTGTCCCATGTTTTGAAAGTAGGTCATGCCGAGCGCCTGGCCGGCCATGACCTGCCCGCGCGAAATCGACTGAATGCCGGCGCGCATGATCTCGCAATAGTACGCGGCCTCGAAAAGGATGAACGTCACCAGCGACGAGGTGAACGCGCCGACGGGTATCGGCGTCGGCGAGCCGATCACCCACGCGCCAATGTAAGGCACGAGAAAGTAGAACCAGAAGATCACCAGCACCAGCGGTACCGAGCGGATGCCGTTGACATAGGTGGCGCAGATCATCGCCAGCCACTTGAAATGCGACAGCCTTCCCAGGGCAAGGATGGTGCCGAAGATGATTCCCCCGACCATCGCCATCAGGGTCAGCTCCACGGTAAAAGTCATCCCCGTGAAGAAAAGATACTTCCACGTGCGTGCGATGACGTCGAAATCGAAGTTGCCGAACATGGCGCGCTCCTAGTGGCCCGCGATCTTGGCGCCGCCGACGGCGATAAGACCGGGAACGCGGGTGCGATTCTCGATGAACCGCATCAGATTCAGGACGATGACGTTGATCGCGACATAGAGCAGCGTTGCCGCCGAGAACGCCTCGAACACCTGGAACGAGAACTCCTGCATCGAGCGCGCTTGCGCGGTGAGCTCCATGACGCCGATGTAAAGTGCCACCGAGCTGTTCTTGATGACGTTGAGAAACTCGGAGGTCATCGGTGGGATGATGATGCGGAACGCCTGCGGCAGAATGACCTTCATATAGGTTTGCGTCGGCGTGAGGCCCATCGCGGTGCCGGCCATGCTCTGGCCGCGGGGAAGCGAATTGATGCCCGCGCGCACCTGCTCGGCGACGCGAGCAGAGGTGAAGAAGCCCAGACAGATCACGGCGGTCACGAAGGGCTCGTTGGGCATCGACTTGATGTAGCTTCCGATCGGACCGGGCAGGAACTCGGGGATGACGAAGTACCACACGTACATCTGCACCAGCAGCGGAATGTTGCGGAAGAGCTCGACGTAACCGTTGCCGATGCGCACCGCCCACTTCGACGGGGTTGTGCGCACCGTTCCGACAATCGAGCCGAGAATGAGCGCCATGATCCACGCCAGCAACCCGACCGCCAGTGTGAACATTAGTCCGGACAGCAGCGCCTGCGCGTAGGTGCCCTGGCCGCCGGGCGCCGCCTGCCAGAAAATGCCCCAGTTCCAGTTATAGTTCACGCTGACTCCTTCCGTCCCCTGCCGGCCGCCCCGGCGCGATTGCGCGGGGCGACGGGTCTGTCACCTGTCGCCTTCAAAAAAAACGGGAGCGAACCGGCCCCCGTTTTGTCATGCTCTTGCGCAACAGACAAGCGCGCTCACTGCGGTCGGTAGGCGCGTTATTTGTAGCTCGCCGGGTCACCCGAGTCGGTGGGGTTGGCAACCACCTTCTTCAGCGCATCGCTCATCGGGACATTGAGATTTCCGTTCTTCGGCGGAATCGGCGACAGGAACCACTTCGCGTAGATCTTGTTGATTTCGCCGCTCTTCATCACCGTCACGACCGCACCATCGGCAACCCTTTTGAAGTCGGGGTCGCCCTTGCGCACGATGATGCCGTAAGGTTCCGTCGACAGCTGCACCGTCGAAATGTAGTAGTCGGCAGGATTCTTCGATTGCGCGACGAGGCTGTAGAGCAGAATATCGTCCATCGCGAATGCTGCCGCGCGATCGCTTTCGACCATCTGGAACGCGGCCGGATGGTCGGAGGCGGCGACGATGTTGATGCCGAGATTCTTGGTGCCGTTGAGCTCGGTCACCTGCTTCAAGTTCGACGTGCCCGAGGTCGACACCAGCGTCTTGCCCTTGAGATCCTCGAGATTGACCACCTTGTTCTTGGCCTTGGACATCAGGCGATTGGCGGTCACGAAGGTGGTCACGACGAAAGATACCTGCTGCTGGCGCTCGAGGTTGTTCGTCGTCGAACCGCACTCCATGTCGACCGTGCCATTGGCGATCAGCGGAATCCGCGTCGCCGAAGTCACAGGTTGCAGCGCGACCTTCAGATTGGGCAGCTTGAGCTGGGCCTTCACTGCGTCGACGATCTTGTAGCAAAGATCCATGGAGTAGCCGATCGGCTTCTGGCTGTCGTCAAGATAGGAAAAGGGGATCGACGCATCGCGGTAACCGATGGTGATCGTCCCGGTGTCCTTGATCTTTTTCAGTGTGCCGGTCAGCTCCTGGGCTGAAACGCCGGCAGCAATGCCGAGCGTCAGCAGGGCCAATACAATACGGTCAAATGACTTCATCACTACCTCCCAGTAAATAAACTCGACGCACGGATTGCGTCCGAAATTTTGCGCATTGCCCCTGCCGGGGTGACGGTTCGGTTGGACCGCATGGCGGGTAAGCAGCTTGGCGAGCTAGTGTAGCGACTGGCAGGGTGGTTGTCTAATGTCCTGCCCCGGAGCCGATGATCCGGCGCGTGGCGCTCCGTTGAGCTGCCCTATAATCGCTGCCATGCGCCTCGATGCAATCTTGCGTGTCGCGGAACTGCGCGCGATAGAGGCCCGCGCGGTTGGTGCTCCGTTGATGGAACGCGCCGGCTTTGCCGCGGCGGAAATTGCGCGAAGCATGCTTGCCATTCACTCCGCGCGCGTGCTCGTCCTCGCCGGCCCGGGCAATAATGGCGGCGACGCGTTCGTGGTCGCGCGCTGGCTCAAGTCCTGGTTTTTTGAGGTCGTCGTTGCATTCTGCGGCGACGCTGCGGCACTTGCGTCCGACGCAGCTGCCGCACACCGGGCTTGGCACAACGCTGAAGGCACCACGGTGCGCGAATGGCCCGACGGCCCTTTCGGACTTATTGTCGATGGCCTGTTCGGGATCGGGCTGGCGCGTCCGATCGAAGGCGTAGCGGCGCAATGGATAGCGCGTGCCAACGCGAGCGCACTGCCCGTTCTCGCACTGGACATCCCCAGCGGGCTCGACGCGGATACCGGCGTCGCGCGCTCGCCGGCCATTCGCGCCAGCGCGACCGCGACGTTCATCGCGCTCAAGCCCGGCCTGCTGACCGGGGACGGCCCCGATCATTGCGGAACGATCAGCGTGCATGGTCTCGAGCTCGACGCGCGACTCGTCGGCGATGCGCGAGGCTACATGCTCGCGTGGGCGACGCAACGCAGCGCGTTACCGGAAGTTCTCCGACGCACGCTGCACAATGTTCACAAGGGAAGCTTCGGCACGCTCGCCATCGTCGGCGGTGGCGACGGCATGGTCGGCGCGGCGATACTCGCGGGGCGTGCCGCATTGCACCTGGGCGCCGGTAAGGTGTGGATCGGCCTCTGTGCCAGCGCGCCTCCCGCGGTCGACTGGGCGCAACCCGAGCTCATGCTTCGCTCCGCACGCGCCGTGCTCGATGCTGCGCCGAACGCAATGGTAATCGGCCCGGGTCTCAGCACAGGCGACGAAGCTCGCGCCTGGGTCGCGCAGGCATTGCGGCTGTCGATCCCGCTGCTGATCGATGCCGATGCGCTCAACCTGATTGCGCGAGATGCCGCACTCGCCTCCGATGTTGCCGCACGTACCGCGCCGACGGTGTTGACGCCGCATCCGGCCGAAGCCGCGCGCCTGTCCGGGACGACGGTCGAAGCCATCCAAAGCGACCGCCTCGGCGCCGCGCTTTCGCTGTCCGCAACGATGAACGCTGCAGTCGTTCTCAAAGGCGCGGGCAGCGTCCTGGCCTATCCCGACGGGCGATTCGCCATCAACAGCAGTGGAAATGCGGCGCTGGCCAGCGCCGGCACGGGTGACGTGCTGGCCGGTATGATCGGCGCCTTGCTGGCGCAGAGAGTTTCGCTCGACGCTGCGCTGGCGCTCGGCGTTTGCCTGCACGGTGCTGCCGCTGACACGCTCGTCGCGGAAGGCGTGGGCCCGTTGGGCCTCACCGCCTCGGAGCTTGCGCCAATCGCACGCCGCTTGATCAATCAGCAGTAAAGGCGATTTATTGCGCTACGGCAGCAGCAGCGTTGCCCCCGTCGTCTTGCGAGACTCCAGATCGCGATGCGCCTGTGCCGCGTCCTTGAGCGCGTAGGTTTGTCTTGCCTCGCTCACGATCTTGCCGGCCTTGACCAGCGCAAACATTTCGTCGGCCATCCTGAGGAGATCTGCCCGCGTCGCTGCGTACATGGCGATCGACGGGCGGGTCGCGAACAGCGCTCCTTTTTGCAACAGCAATCCGATGTCGAACGCCGTGATTGGCCCGGATGAGTTGCCGAAGCTCACGAACATGCCGCGCGGTTTGAGGCAGTCCAGCGACGCCGGAAACGTGTCCTTCCCGATCGAGTCGTAGACCACTGGAACGCCCTTTCCTCCCGTGAGCTCCTTGACCCGCTCGACGAAGTTCTCGCGCGTGTAGACGATGGCGTGCGCGCAGCCGTTGGCCTTCGCCAGCGCGGCCTTTTCCTCGGAGCCGACCGTGCCGATCATGGTCACACCCAGCGCGCGCGCCCATTGGCACGCGATCGATCCGACGCCTCCTGCGGCGGCATGGAAGAGGATGGTTTCACCGCCTTTGAGCGGGAAGGTCTGTCGAAACAAGTATTGGACCGTTAGGCCCTTCAACATCAGCGTCGCCGCCGACCGATCGGAGACACCATCGGGCAATTTCACCAATTTGTCGGCCGGCATCACCCGCACCTCGGCGTACGAGCCCGGCGGGCCACCGCAGTAGGCGACGCGATCTCCTTTCGCGATGTCGGTTACACCCGGACCCACGGCCTCGACCACGCCCGAGGCTTCGAGACCGATGCCCGAGGGCAGCGGCAGCTTGTACAAGCCGCTGCGGTGATAGGTGTCGATGTAGTTCAGTCCCACCGCGGTGTGCCGGACACGCACCTCACCGGGGCCGGGCTCGCCGACAGTGACGCTCTCCCATTGCAGGACCTCAGGGCCGCCGGTTTGGTGAATACGAATTGCATTGGGCATCGGTTGCTCCGTAGTAAGACGGACGGACAAGTTTAACGCACGCCCGACATGGCGCTGTTAGCCGGTAGCGCAACTGACCGTCCGATCAGCGATCGCCTTCTATGGCGCCGAACTCCGCCGGCACACGCGCGTAGAAGATGCTGATGCGCTCCTTTTTCAACAGCGTCAGTAAACCGTCCGCTTCGGCTTCCGTCACCACAAACTCAACCTCGACAGTCATGTCCGCAGCAAGCTCGAGGAAGTGCTCCTCGTGCAAAACGCCGTGCCGGCCAAAGCCAGCGATAGCACGAAAGGCAGAGCCGCCCTGGATCCCCAGCTTCTTGGCTTGCTCGAGCAGCCACTCGAATAACGCGATGTGCCTGTGGATGCGTTTTTCGTGCACGTAGAAGCGCAGGATCGTGCCGTTCATGTCTGCTCCTTGTCATGTGGGACGATCATGCGGCGGCTTCCCGGCACGAAGCTCATGCGATGTGATGACCCGCGGACCACGGCCGCGAGTCGCCGCGCGCGAGCCGACGCGCGCTCACGCCGCCGCCCAAGCATACACGGCCCGCACCACCAGAATGCCAAGGATGGTCAGCGCCAGCGAGCCGACAACGTGGGAGGCAATCGCAATCGTTCCCCACAGATATTCCCTGCGGAGCAGCAGGGTGACGATCTCGGCCGAGAACGTCGAGAATGTGGTCAGACCGCCAAGAAATCCAGTGGTCGCCAGCAGTTGCATCTCCGGGCTCATAATCGCGTGGCGGGTGATGATCTCCATCGCGAAGCCCATCAACAATCCACCGATGAGATTGGCGCTCAAGGTGCCGAGTGGCAGTGTGGGAAACACCGGATTGAGCATGACGCCCAGCCCCCAGCGCAGCCAGGCGCCCATCGCGGCGCCGGCTCCTACCGCAAGAATACCGCCCCAAGGCATACAGAATCCCTTCCGCGCTAACACGGCGCGGCAATCACGTAGAAAATCGTCAGCGGATAAACTGGTCCACGTAATCCGCGCCAAGGCCGACGTCACCGTAATGTCTGCGGCACATCTCGATCTTGGTGAACACGTCCTCGTATCCAATCTGTCGCCCGGCTTGGTCGAGGTAAATCATGGCGCCGCTGATATTGAAGAAGGTGATCATTTCGCGGCAGTCGTCGGGAACGACCAGAGTATGGACCTCGCCCGGAGGCTCGTAGACGAAGCTTCCCTCGTCGGCAATCCAATCGTGCTCGAGATAGCGCCACTTGCCCTTGATCACGTACCCGACGACGACCATCGGATGGCGGTGGCGAGACAATACTCCCGAACGCCGCACGCGCAGCAAATTGCACCAGCCGCCGCTGACCGTGTTCAGCAACAGTGGGCGGAACCAGACGTCTGCCGCTTGCGGCACCCAGACGCGCTCGTCGCCGGGAATCGCCGCCACCGCGATCTCCGGGACGAGCCCCAAGCTCGGCAGAATCGCGGCAGCGGTCACTCAAGGCTCCTTCAGCGCGGACGCGAGCTCCGCGACCTCGCGATCGACGTCGCGATCCTTTGGAAATGGCCTGCCCGCGCGCCGGTACCAATAGCGCGCGTTGCCGAAATCTCCTTCCACGATGTGCACGATGCCGTGTGCCCAACATCCGAACCTGGATTCGTCCTGCTGCACGATAGCGTGCGCTTTTTCCCACTGTCCTTTTTTGAGATGACGTATCGCGGTTCCAAGTGCCATGGCTTCCCCCTATGCAATCAAATAACCTCCGTCGACCGGCAGGATAACGCCAGTAACAAATGCCGCGGCGGGCGAACACAGAAAAACGGTCGCAGCCGCAATGTCGTCCGGCTCGCCCCAGCGCCCGATCGGCGTGCGTGCCAGGATGGCGCCGCTTTTCTGCGGATCTTCACGGACAATGCGGGTGAACGGCGTTGCGATCCAGCCGGGAGCAATCGCGTTGACGCGGATCTTGTCGGCAGCGTAGGCGACCGCCAGCGCCTTGGTCAATTGTGCAATGCCACCCTTGCTTGCGGTGTAGCCGGGCGCGTGCGGTCCGCCGAAGAAAGAATACATCGATGCCATATTGACGATGCAGCCTTGTGATCGGGTAAGCAGCGGCCGCGACGCGGCGCACAGTCGCATGGTCCCGGTCAGGTTGATGTCGACGACCTCGGCAAAGACCTTTGGATCATGCTCGGCACCGCGGCGGATCACGCCGGCGCAGTTGACCAGAATGTCCAGTCGCGCAAATTGCCGCATGCAGGTCTGTATGCCTTCGTCGTCGCGAACGTCGAGCGCGATCGCGTTGCCGATAAACCCTGCTCGCTCCCGCGCCGCATCGGCCTCGGCCGGTGTTGCGCCAGAGACAGTGACCTCCGCACCCAGCGCCGCGAGCGCGCTCCCGATCGCTGCGCCAATACCGCTGGTACCACCGCAGACCATTGCCACGTGGCCGACAAGAAGATCGGCGCGGAAACTGCTCGCGCTCATTGTACCGATCGCTTCAGGAACGCCGCCACGTCAGCGTGGGTGGGCAGCGGATCGACCGCGCCATAGCCCGTGGTCGCCAATGCCGCTGCCGCGTTGGCATAGCGCGCGGCGGCAACTGCATCGTCGCCGGCGACGATGCGCGCCGCGAACGCGCCATCGAAGCAGTCGCCGGCACCCGTAGCGTCGATGGCGTCTACCCGGTGTCCGGGAATGCGTTCGCGACCTTTTTCCGACGATAACCAGACGCCGTCGGCCCCCATCTTCAACGCTATTAAAGGCGCACCACGGGCGTGGCACCAATCGAGGATCGCACGAGCCTCGCTGGCGCCGGAGAGCAACGCCGCCTCGTCGAGGCTCGGCAGGAACCAATCGCAGAGCGGCAGCGTGGCGACAATCACCGCTCGGGCGCGAGCCAGCGGCCACAGCTTCAGACGCAGGTTGGAATCATAGGAAATCCTGGCGCCGGCCTCGCGCGCCGCGTCGAGCGCGGCGAAAACGCTGTCGCATGCGCTGGCGCTGATCGCCTGGCTGATGCCCGACACATGCAGCACTTTCGCATCGCGGATCAGGTCGAGCGGCATATCGGCGGGACGCATGCGGCTCGCCGCCGAACCGGCGCGAAGATAACTGAACTCGTGCCCGCGATCCCCGTGGGTCACGAAGTAGATGCCGGTGGGCGCGTCGGAATCGGTGCCCACGCCCCTGATGTCAACGTTCTCGCGCTTCCAGAGCCCAAGGAATTTTCGGCCGAAGGCATCGTCACCCAGGCGGGTGACATAGGCGGTGGAAGCGCCCAGCCGCGAGGCGGCGATGACGCAATTCGAGGTATCGCCGCCAAAACCCTGCAGGTATAGCTCTTCTCCCGCGCGCGTCTGATTGAATTCCAGCAGCGGTTCGCCCAGCGCGACGAGATCGAACCGGGCGTCGCACAAGAGCGGACGCATCAACGAGCATTCAAGGAGGCGAACCCGGCCGCGTATCGCGCCGCTGCCTCACGCACGGCATCGACCGCGGCCCCCGGGACGTACAGGTTCGAGCCGGTGCCGAATCCGTTGGCGCCGACTTCCCAGTACGCCGTCATATTGTCGGGGCGGATACCGCCGACCGGGAACACCAGCGCGTCGTTCGGCAACACCGCGCGCCACGCCTTGAGCACGGCCGGCGACAGTTGCTCGGCGGGAAACATTTTCAGACCGTCGGCCCCAGCCTCAAGCGCCGCAAAGGCTTCGGTTGGCGTCGCGACGCCGGGCAGGCACAGCATGCCAAGACGCTTGGCCTCGCGCACGATCCCGACATCGGCGTGCGGCATGACGATGAGCTTACCGCCGGCAGCGGCAACCCGTGCGACATCGGCGACCTTGATCACCGTGCCGGCACCTGTCAGACAGCGCTCGCCAAAGCGATGCTCGAGGCGCGAGATGCTGTCGAAGGGTTCGGGCGAATTGAGCGGAACCTCGAGGATGCGAAAACCGTTGTCGATGAGCGCGGCACCCACGGCATCGATCTCCGCCGGCGTAATGCCGCGCAGCACCGCGATCAGCGGCAGCGGACGAAGATACGATTGCAGCGTCATCTTATTTATCGGTCACCATGCCAGCGTGGCTCGCGATCCGCCACAAGCCGCGCGCGGCGGCGTCGGACGGTCCGAGCACAGCATCGATTTCGGCTAGCGCGAGCGCGCGACGATAGCGCACCGACAGCGCGGCGTCACCGAGCAGCATCACGGTTGTGCGTGCCAAGCCCTGTCGACCGAGCCAGGCGCGCGCCGCGGCAAGCTCCGCCCCGAGCAGTAAACCCGAAAGGTAATCGTCGACGCCTGTCGGCGCAAGCGCCTCTGTCAGCGCCAGCGTCCGCGCGGAAAAGAGGTCGTGCGTCAACGCCGCATCGTGGCGGAGGCTGTGCCGCACTCCCCGATCGAGCGCGGCACCGTCGACGCCGGCGAGGGCGAGCCGGCCGAGAATGCTGTGTTCGCGCAACACCGCGTATAACTCGCCGGTCATGAAAGTCGCAAAGGTCTCGACACCCTCGGGCCCGGCGATGACCCATTTGCTGTGCGTCCCCGGCAAGACGATGACTTGCCGTGCGATTATCCTTTCTGACAAGGCGCCGAAAACCTGCGTCTCCTCACCGCGAATGACGTCGGGCACCTCATCGATGTCTTGACATATCAATCCCGGAACGATGAAGAGGCGCGTTCCAGGCACACCCTTCAACGACGCCGCGATCGCTTCGAATCCCGCCGGACACCTGCAATAGGGAGCCTCGACCCAGCCTTGACGGCTGCCGATCATTCCCGAAGCGATCAGTGGCACATCGTCGGGCAGCTCACCGCCGCAAAGAACGCTCAGCGCATCGGCAAATCCGCCGCCAGCCACTCGCTGTACGCCCAAGGGGGCGCTGCGCACGCTGACGACGTTGCCATGATCGCCGAGGGCGTACGCGCGCGCAGCGCTGGTGCCCCAATCGATGGCGATCAGGCGGACATCATCCATGGCGGGTGCGTAGGATGAATGCCGGAAATCGGACAGGAATCGGCGCGCCGTGCGCAATTCGCGCGGGCGCCGCTACCAGCGTGCGGCGGCGTCTTCGTCGCTGGCGCG
>DATNNK010000171.1:0-4142 GCA_035601875.1 Casimicrobiaceae bacterium
GAGCTTTTTCACGGTTCTCAACATGATCGTCAAGGCCGGCGCCAGACCGGTGTTCGTGGATTGCGATCTCATCACCCGCAATATCGACCTCGCTCAGATCGAAGCCGCGATCACGCCGGCAACCCGCGCGATCATTCCGACGCATTATCCCGGCGCGCTGGTCGACATGGACGCACTGCTCGCGCTGGCGCAGCGGCATGGGCTTCGCGTCATCGAAGACGCCGCGCTCGTGATCGGGTCGCAGTGGCACAAGAAAAACGTCGGCGCGTTCGGCGACCTGGTCACCTTCAGCTTCCATCCGAACAAGAATGTCACCTCGATCGAGGGTGGAGCGCTGGTGGTCAACGATGCCTCGGAGGCCAAGCGGGTCGAGCTCCTGCGCTTCCACGGCATTGAGTATCTGGCGGATCGCACGCGCGATGTCGCGTTCCCCGGCGGCAAGTTCAACATGCCCGACGTCAACGCTCGTATCGGCCGCGAGCAGCTCGAGCACTTGTCGGAATTTCTGACCCGGCGGCGCGCGCTCGCCGACCGCTACTTTGCGCGATTTACGACCGATCCGCCCTGTATCCTGCCACCGAAACCGGCGACGCCGGACGACGAAGGCTATTCGTGGAACATGTTCTGCGTGCTCCTGCCGCTCGATCGCTTGTCGATCGACCGCAAACAGTTCCGCGACGCTCTCGAAGCACGGGGCATCGGCACCGGCATGTCGTATGAGGCGCTTCATCTGTGCACGCTGGGACGAAAATACGGTGGCCACGAAGGACAGTTCCCGAACACCGAGCGCATCTCCCGAGCAACGGTGTCGCTGCCCTTGCACGCCGCAATGACGGATGCCGACGTGGACCGCGTCTGCGCCGCGGCGGCGGAAATCATCGCCGCAGGGAACATGAATTGATATGGCCACGCCGATGAGCGTTTCCGCGCCCATGCTGTCGGTCGTCATTCCGGTCTACAACGAGGAGCCCGGCCTGCAGGCGCTGTTCGATCGCCTGTACCCGGCGCTCGACAAGCTGGGCGTGGCCTATGAAGTGCTGTTCGTCAACGACGGGAGCCGGGACCGCTCGCCGGCGATGCTCAAGGACCAGTTTCTGCGGCGCCCGGAGGTTACGCGGGTCATCCTGTTCAACAGTAACTACGGCCAGCATATGGCCATCGTCGCCGGTTTCGAGCACTGCCGCGGACAGCGCATCGTCACGCTCGATGCCGACTTGCAGAATCCGCCGGAGGAAATTGGCAAGCTGCTGAGCGCGATGGATGCCGGCCACGATTACGTCGGCGGCGTGCGCCGCACGCGCGAGGATTCATGGTGGCGTCGCATCGCATCGAAGGCGATGAACCGCGTTCGCGAGCGCATCACCCGCATCACGATGACCGATCAGGGCTGCATGCTGCGGGCGTACAGCCGTGACATCGTGCGCGCGGTCGCCGCGTCGCGCGAGGTCAGCACCTACATTCCCGCCCTCGCCTATACCTACGCAAACAATCCGACCGAGGTCGAAGTCGAGCACGCCGAGCGTGTAGCCGGTGAGTCGAAATATTCGCTCTACAAGCTCATCCGCCTGAATTTCGATCTCATCACGGGATTTTCGCTGGTGCCGCTGCAGATGTTTTCGATGTTCGGCATGCTGGTCTCGGTCGGAGCGCTGCTGACGTATCTGATCGTCATTGTCCAACGGCTCATCCTTTCCGGCTGGCGCGAGGGGATGGCGACTCTCTGGGACCGGGATATCCTGGCCTTCTTTCTCCTCGGCATGGTGCTTTTCGGGCTGGGCCTGGTCGGCGAGTATGTCGGCCGCATCTATCAGCAGGTGCGCGAACGGCCGCGCTTCACCATTCAGGCATTGCTGGAACAGAAGCACGACGATGCGGCGCGTCCGCAATGACCCGAGCCGTCGTTTTCGGCTACCACAATGTCGGAGTACGCTGCCTGCGCACGCTCATTGCCGCGGGCGTCGACGTGCCGCTGGTCCTTACACACGAAGACAACCCGGCCGAGACGATCTGGTTCGACAGCGTCGCGCGCACCGCCGCTGAGTACGACATTCCGGCGATTTCGCCTGCCGATCCGAATGCGCACGATGTGGTCGAGCGGGTTGCCGCGTGCAAGCCCGACTTTCTGTTTTCGTTTTACTACCGGGCCATGCTCAAGGCGCCCTTGCTCGCTTTGCAGCACCGGGGCGCGCTGAATATGCACGGTTCGCTGCTGCCGAAGTACCGCGGCCGGGTACCGGTCAACTGGGCCATCATTCACGGCGAAACCGAAACAGGCGCCACCCTGCATTACATGCTCGATCAAGCCGACAGTGGAGACATCGTCGCGCAACAGGCCGTTCCGATCCTGCCCGACGACACCGCCAAAGAAGTGTTCGACAAGGTCACCGTCGCCGCGGAGTTGGCGTTGAGCCGTGCGTTGCCCGCGCTGCTGGCGGGCACCGCGCCTCGGATCAAACAGGATGCCAAGGCCAGTACGTATTACGGCGGGCGCAAGCCCGAGGACGGGATCATCGACTGGTCGCAGAGCGCGATTGCCATCCACAATCTCGTGCGCGCGGTCGCGCCGCCGTATCCTGGCGCCTTCACCGCGATCGCCGGAAGGCAGGCGCGCATCTTGCGCACGCGCGTGTTTGACGCGAGCAAGGCGCCCGCGCGCAATCCATCGATGTCGGCGGAAAATGGCTGCCTCGTCGCGCGCTGCGGCGGTGGAGGCGCGCTTGCGATCCTGAAGCTGGAACTCGACGGCGCGGAAGTGTCGGCAACGGACTTCGCGGCCACGCACGGCGCAACCGGCGTGCCGCTCGGCGGCTGATCGATCAGTTTGGTCCGGCAGGCACAGCCCGGGTAGAATGCGCGGCTGCCGCGGCAGCTTGTGGCGGCTTGCGGTGAAATCCACTTCCCATGCGAAAAATCCTCATCCTCGGCGTCAATGGCTTCATTGGCCATCATCTTTCGAAGCGCATCGTCGCCTCGACCGATTGGGAAATCTACGGCATGGACATGCAGACCGATCGCATCAGCGATCTCATGCAGGAGAAGCGATTTCACTTCTTCGAGGGTGACATCACCATCAACAAGGAGTGGATCGAGTATCACATCAAGAAATGCGATACGGTGCTGCCGCTGGTGGCGATCGCCACGCCCGCGACCTACGTGCGCGAGCCGTTGCGTGTGTTCGAGCTCGATTTCGAGGCAAATCTGCCGATCGTGCGCGCCTGCGTTCGCCATAAGAGGCGCATCGTCTTCCCCTCGACCTCCGAGGTTTACGGGATGTCCCGCGACGCGGAGTTTGATTCGGAGCATTCCGAGCTGGTGTTGGGCCCGATCAACAAGCCGCGCTGGATCTACTCCTGTTCCAAGCAGCTGATGGACCGGGTCATCCACGCCTACGGCATGCAGGAAGGGCTCGACTACACGCTGTTTCGTCCCTTCAACTGGATCGGCGCCGGGCTGGATTCGATCAATACCGCGAAGGAAGGATCGTCGCGGGTCATCACCCAGTTTCTGGGGCATATCGTGCGCGGCGAGCCAATCAAGCTCGTCGACGGCGGAACGCAGAAGCGCGCCTTCACCTATATCGACGATGGCATCGACGCCTTGCTGAAGATCATCGCCAACGATAAAGGCATCGCCAGCAGCAAGATCTACAACATCGGCAACCCACGCAATAACTTTGCGGTTCGGGAGCTTGCGACGATGATGCTCGAGCTAGCGCTCACCTATCCCGAATATCGCGACAACGCAGCAAGGGTCGAGCTGATCGAGACCACCGCCGATTCGTATTACGGCAAGGGCTATCAGGACGTGCAGAATCGGGTGCCCAAGATCGACAACACCTGTGCCGACCTGGACTGGAAGCCCTCGGTGAACATGCAGGACGCGTTGAAGCGCATCTTCGATGCGTACCGCGGCCAGGTCGCGGAAGCGCGCCAGTTGGTCGACTAGCTGCATGCCGGAAAAATGGACGCCATGCTGCTCGCTTTGAAAATCGATGTCGACACCCTGCGCGGTACGCGCGAGGGCGTGCCGACCCTGGTCGAGTTGCTACGCAGACACAAGGCAGGGGCTACCTTTTTATTCAGCGTCGGACCCGATCACACCGGGCGTGCGATCAAACGGGTGTTTCGACCCGGTTTTTTCAG
>DATNNK010000172.1:0-4689 GCA_035601875.1 Casimicrobiaceae bacterium
GGCGACCGGCTCGCGACCAACGAAGACATCTTCGAATGGCATGAGCTCCCGGAAAGCGTCGCCGTGTTCGGCCCCGGAGTGGTCGGCCTCGAGCTCGGCCAGGCACTGCATCGTCTGGGCGTGCGGGTGAAGGTGTTCGGCCGAGGCGGTGGCGTCGGCCCGTTGTCGAATCCCGCGCTGATCGATCACGCGCGCAAGGTGTTCGAGCAGGAGTTCTACCTCGACACCAACGCCCATGCCGAGGCGGTCCGCGACGGCGACGAGGTGGTCGTCACCTACCGGACGCTGGACGGCAGCACGCAGACCGAGCGATTTGCGTACCTGGTCGCGGCCACCGGCCGGGCGCCCAACGTCGACAAGCTCGGACTGGAAAACACTACGCTGGCACTCGATGCCAGCGGCGTGCCGCTTTACGACCGCACCACTCTGCAATGCGGTGGCTCGTCCATCTTTGTCGCCGGAGACGCGAGCAACGATTCGCCGGTGCTGCATGAGGCCTCGGATGAAGGGCGCATCGCCGGCGACAACGCGGCGCGGTTTCCGGCGATCAGGAGCCGCTTGCGGCGCGCGTTGCTGAGCGTGGTCTTCACCGACCCGCAGATCTGCATCGTCGGCGGCGGATACGCTTCGGCGCGGCCCGCGGCTCCCGTCATCGGCGAGGTATCGTTCGAGAACCAGGGCCGTGCCCGCGTTATGTTGCGCAATCAGGGCATGCTGCAGGTGTACGCCGACAGCACCACCGGTGTATTTCTCGGCGCGGAAATGATCGGCCCCGATGCGGAGCATATCGGCCATCTGCTCGCGTGGGCCCGGCAGATGAATCTCACCATCGACCAGATGCTGGAGATGCCGTTCTACCATCCAGTCGTCGAGGAGGGGCTGCGAAGTGCGCTGCGCGACGCGCGAGTCAAGCTGGCGATGATCGCCAGCGCGAAGCGCGCGGCCTGAACAAAACCAAGCGAAGCTATGCGGAGGATTCGCCGGCTCGCTTACCTCGACCCGCGATAACCACGGCCTGACACGGGGATCCGCCGGTCCGCATGCATTCTACCGCACAGGAACGGCGTGCCGGTGAGCGCCGCTAACCCTGCACCAGCCGCTGCCCGTGCTCGCGCGTGGTGTGAAAGCCGACCTTGGTCCACCGCTCCGTCGTCACCTGCAGAATGTATTTATTCGCCGCCAGGAACACCGGATTGCCGTCGACGTCGGTCGCCATCGATGCTGCGTTTTCGTTCTCGAAATTGCGATGCGTCGCGGCATCGGGGAAGGTGAGCCAGCGGGCGGTGGCGATGTTGGCCGCATCGTAGAGCGCGTCGACCTTGTATTCGCGAGCCAGCCGGTCAGCGACCACGTCGAATTGCAGCTCTCCAACCGCGCCGAGCAGCAACGTATTGTTCCATGCGCGTTCGAAGACCTGAATCGCCCCTTCCTCGCCCAGCTCCTGGAGACCTTTCTGGAGCTGCTTGGCCTTGAAGGGATCGCGCGGTCGCGTAACGCGGAAGAGCTCGGGGGCGAAGTAGGGAATACCCTTGAACACCAGCGCTTCCCCTTCGGTCAGCGTGTCGCCGATCTGCAACTGGCCGTGATTGTGGATGCCGATGATGTCACCGGCGACGGCATCGTCGCTGGCGACGCGCTCGTTGGCCATGAACGTCAGTACGTTGCCGAGCTTCATCTCGCGGCCGATGCGCAGGTGGCGAACCTTCATCGCCGGTTGATAACGCCCGGAGCAAACGCGGAAAAACGCGATGCGGTCGCGGTGGCGTGGATCCATGTTCGCCTGGATCTTGAAGACGAATCCGCTGAACGTTTTTTCGGCAGGCGCGACGACCCGGCTGCTGCCATCGCGCGGCTGCGGCGGCGGCGCCCACTCGACCAGCGCCTGCAGTATCTCCTGCACGCCGAAGTTGTTGATTGCCGAGCCGAAGAACACCGGAGACTGTCGCCCTTCGAGGAACGACTCCAGGTCAAACGGCGAGCTCGCGTTGCGGAGTAACTCCACGTCGTGGCGCAAAGCCGACATCTCGTCGGGAAATAAGTCATCGAGGCGAGGGTTGCCCAAGCCTGCGATCAACTCGCCGTCGTCGCGCAAGCGTTCCTCGCCCGGCGTGAACCGGGCGAGGCGGTCCTGCCGCAGGTCGAACACGCCGCGGAAGCGTTTGCCCATGCCGATCGGCCAGGTGATCGGCGCGCAATCGATTTTGAGCACCGACTCGATTTCCTCGAGCAGCGCCATCGGCGCCCGAACCTCGCGATCGAGCTTGTTCACAAAGGTTATGATTGGCGTTGCGCGCAGCCGGCACACTTCCAGCAGCTTGATCGTCTGCGCTTCGACACCCTTGGCGGCGTCGATCACCATGACCGCCGCGTCGACCGCCGTCAGCACCCGATAAGTGTCCTCGGAAAAATCCTCGTGCCCCGGCGTGTCGAGCAGATTGACGGTGTGGCCGGCATACGCGAATTGCATGACCGAGCTCGTGACCGAAATACCGCGCTGCTTTTCGATCTCCATCCAGTCGGACGTCGCGTGACGCGAACTCTTGCGCGCCTTCACGGTCCCCGCCATCTGAATCGCTCCGCCGAATAGCAACAGTTTTTCGGTCAGCGTCGTCTTGCCCGCATCAGGGTGAGAGATGATCGCGAACGTTCGCCGCCGCGCGACATCGCGAACGAGATCTGCCAGGAAAGTCGTTGCATTCATCGGATGGAAGCAAGCGCGTGCGCTGCGGCGAAGTGCGGTGCTCAACAAAAACAAAAAGCCGCCGGCCGGCAAGGGCAGGCGGCAAAATGACACTAATTATACCTCGGCACGGTGAGCGAGCGGCCCCTGATGCGCCATCGCGGAAGGCCGAATTCCTCCGCTCGGAGTCAGCAGCTCAACGACAGGCCAATGTCCCTTTTCAGATCAGCGAAAACCGTTGTCGCAAGCTTCCCCAGCGTCGCGATGAATGGGTTGGGGTCGCCTCGCAACTGCATGAATGCCAGCGAGCCCGCACGCGTCGGACGTTCCAGTATTCGCAACGTAAAGCCTTTCGGGGTGAGCATGACCGCGGACATCGGAACAATCGCTACCCCCAAGCCCGCGCTGACAAGGTCGAGAACGCCGTAGAGCGTGCTCGCTTCATAGCGCAGCTCCGGACTGAAGCCGGCGTCGCTGCACAGTCCCATCGTCTGGTCGAAATAGGCGGGACCGCGATGGCGCGCCGAACTGACGAAGTTGCAATCGGCCGCCGCCCGCAAATCGATCGGGCCCTTGCCCGAGAGCGCGTGCTCCCGCGGAACCGCAAGGCAAAACGGATCGTCCAGCTCCGCGACCACTGTAATGCGCCCGGAATTGATCGGCGCACGGGCAAGCCCGACGTCGATGTCGCCGGTGCACAAGGCCTGCACCTGCTGGGGGGTGATCATTTCGCGCACGTCGATTTCGCCGTCCGGACGAAGCTGACGCATCCGGCGTAGCAGACGAGGAAGAATGGTGTGGCCGGCGGACGGTACATAGCCGATCCGGACGGCGCCGCCCAGCGCGGAATCGTTGTGCCGTGCCAAGCGCTTCGCGCGCTCGGAACGAGCGAGCAAGTCTTTCGCTTCCGCCAGAAAGGCCGTTCCCGCCGCAGTCAAGCGCACGCCACGCGAGTAGCGTATCAAAAGTTTCACGCCAACTTCATCCTCCAACTGCTTGATCTGCATGGAGAGTGGTGGCTGAGCTATGAAAAGTTTCTCGGCCGCACGCGAGACGCTGCCCATTTCGGCGACGGCAACAAAATAGCGTAGATGCCTCAGTTCCACCGCCGCAGAATATATTAAAAAAGTATGGCACGCATATCCAAACAATATCGGTAGTTCATATCGTTAGCGCAATATTACATACCAAATACCACAGCCTGCATGTCGGCAAAAAACGCGCCAAGCATTCGCCGGATAAGCAACGGCTAATAAGCTTTGCCGGCCGAGCGCCGCGTTCTGCCCGATACGGCGCTGGAGGAGAGACGATGAAATTGGCAAACGGTGCCGCAACGGCACCGGCGCTTGGATTGCTATTGCGCACATTGGCGACGCCACGTTTCGGCGACGTCTTAAAACTAAGCAGCACTGCCTAAGAATTGCCGGCGGGTCGCGGCTACGGCGACCGTTGCGAGGCGAAGTGAGATCACCTGGAGGAGGAAGATTCATGAACAGAAGCAAATCACCTCAGCAACACAGCGATGCGCCGAGTGGCCTTCGCCGCATTCTTGTCAGCCTCGGCGTGACTTGCGCGCTCAGCGCCAGCGCATCGATGCTTGTTGTGCCCGATGCAGACGCACGCCTCACCAAGCTGCAGATCATCACCCGAACGACGGCGTTCGGCGGCTTTTCTTTTCCGGCTGTCGGGACTTACGAAAAGGTATACGGCAAATACTTCGGTGAGTTGAGCCCAACCGACCTGCACAACTCGCTTATCGTCGACCTTGCGCTTGCTCCCCGCAACGCGAACGGCAACGTCGAATACTCCGCCGACTTCTATATCCTGAAGCCGACGGATTTGACCAAGGGCGCACACAAGGCGATGTACGAGCCGCCGAATCGCGGCCGCAAGACCTATGACAGCTTGAATCGAACCAGTGGCGGCAATGATCCGGCGGCGATCACCGACGGCGCGTCGCTGGCGCAGTCCTTTCTTTGGGCACGGGGCTATACGACGATGTGGACCGG
>DATNNK010000173.1:0-14311 GCA_035601875.1 Casimicrobiaceae bacterium
CCGCCAGTCGATAGCCCCAGCGTTCGCCGCGATGCGCGGGCTGCACGTACAAGCGCTTGACCTCGGCCAGCTCCGCGCTTTCCAGCGGCCGCAGCGCGATGCAGGCGAATGCGTCATCGGTCGTTCCCGCAAGTAGCAGCCTGCCGCGAGGCGGCGCGTACGCTCCGGGGAGCGCTTTCAGCTCCTCGGCGAATCCCTGGAAACAGAGATCGACCTTGAGCCATTGCGCGTATTCGACGAACAGCGCGCGGGCACGCGCAATGTCATCGGTCGTCGTCGCCTGCCGAATATCCGCCGCGGCCGACACGGCGCGCTTGTCGGTTAAGTGGGCCGTTCGCACGAACCTATCCTGATTTCGCTCCCCTGAAAATCGCCTTGCATTGCCTTGAGTCGCGCCACGGCTTGGGCCGGCGGGTCGCGCACGATCAGCACGGTCTGCTGCACCGACTGGGCGCGGGGCCCCACCTTTGCCGTCTTGACGCCCTGGGCCTGGAGCGCCGCGAGCCGCGCCTGCGCCGCCTCCTCGGTGCGAAAGACACCGAGCGAGATGGCAAAGCGCTGCGGGCCGAGCTCGACCGGAAGAATATCGCGCACGCCCTGCGCCTTGAGTTCGGCCACACGGTTGTCGACCGCGGCCCTGTTTGCCAACGGCGGGATGAATACCCAGTAGTTGGCAATCATTTCGACCTTTCTTTGTGTCACCAGTTTGCCCAGCTCCAGCGGCTCGAGACGCGTCTGCGCACGCACTCGGTCCGCTTCGGACATCGGTCCCCACTCGACGCAAACGTCGGCGAGCGAGGCAACCTTGGCCGGACCGAGCGCTGCCACCTGCTGGGTCGTCAGCAGCTTGATCTTCTCCGGCTGCAGCTGTTGCGAAAGTCGCACGCCCTCGCCACCACCGACGCTGTCGAGCCTGATGTAGGCGAACAGCGTCAGATTGGCGAGCAGCAGCAGGAAGACGAGCGTTCTCACGTTTGAGTTGCCAAGGCCAGGACGCCCTCGAGCACCAGATTATCGACGACCTCGACCGGCGCGGTAAGGTGGGGGGCGATGTCCGGTGCCGCGCCGCCGCTTAAGAAACACCTTGTCGGCGAGTCGGCGGTGGCAAGCCGCGCGCGCATTTGCTCGACCGCGCCACAGATCGATTGAATCACGCCGGAAAACATCGCATCGGCATTGGTGACGGGAAAATCATGGTAGCGCCCCGGCGGCATCTTCAGATGGGGTGTGTTCGCGGCCAGTGCCTGCAGCATCAGATTGGGTCCGGGAAGAATCAGGCCGCCGCGAAAGATGCCGTCGCCGTCGAGCGCATCGACGCAAACCGCAGTGCGGGCGGTGACCACCACGCACGGGGAGGGAAAGAGCTCCGCGGCCACGCGCTGACGGGCTGCGACCATCGCCGCCCAGCGATCCGCGCCGAGCTGCGACGGCAATGCGTAGTGGTTGGTCACGCCGGCCGCGTACTCGGTAGCGATCAGCCAGTCCGGCATCGTCCGCCAGCGCAGCAGTTGCGCCTCGACGCGAACGCGCGTGGCCTCGCCAGCGACGTTGACGCCGATGACCCGCGCCGGCCGCGGCAGGTTCTGCCATTCGCGCAGGGCCAGCGTGCCGATATCCTGGTTGCGCACGGCGCCCTGCGCAACCCAGCCGTGCTCGCTCGCGAGCCCCCAGGCCAGCCGGCTGTGGCCGGAATCGAGGAGCAATAGCATGCCGCGTCGGGTCAGCCACGCCTGAGCGACACTTCGCCGCTGACGAACCTTATGCGCCGACCGCGCTGATCGAGCACCAGCGCACCGCTTGCGTCAACACCGACGACCTCCCCGGCGGCGACGCTGCCGTCTGGAAGCAGTACCCGCACCGGCTTTTTCTGGAGCGCATGCCGGCGCTGCCATTCGGCGACAAAGGGCGCAAAGCCATCGCGCGCGTAGCGCTCCAGCATCGCGTACAGCTCACCGAGAATGAAGGCCAACAGGCGATTGCGGTCGAGCGCGCGTTCGCGATCGATGGACGCCAGATCGGTGACCGGCTGCGCAATGTCGTGGCGTGCCTTCGGGGGCAGGCGCACATTCAGCCCGACGCCTATGATCGCCAGCGCGGGTCCGAGCGCGTCACCGGATATCTCGATCAGGATGCCGCCGATCTTGCAGTGACGATAGACGAGGTCATTCGGCCATTTAAGCTGTATATCCTTGAAGCCAGCTGCGTCCAGCGCACGGCCCAATGCAACGCCGACCGCAAGCGACAGCCCGGCTAAAAAACCCGCGCCCTGCTCGAAGCGCCAGCCAAGGGAAAAGGTGAGACTGCCGCCGGCGACCGCCGTCCATCCACGACCGCGGCGACCGCGACCCGCGGTCTGCCACTCGGCGACGAGTAGCTGGCGGTCGACAGCCTGGCGCGCTGCGCGGCGCAGCAATTCAGTGCTGGTCGAATCGACGCTGTCGGCGACTTCGATCTTCAGCCGTGGGGCCGCGTTGCCGAGCGCCGCGACGATCGCGTCGCGATCGAGGAAGGGGACCGGATCGAGCAGACGATAGCCCACGCCACGAACGCGCTCGAGCGTGAAGCCCGCGCTTTCCGAGGCCCTGAGGATCTGCGACACGCGCGCACGTGTCACACCGATCGCCGCGGCAAGCGCCTCGCCCGAATGGAGTTGCCCGTCAGAAAGCCGCCGGAGCAAGGCGAAACCGAGAGGAGAGAGCACGGAAGAGGCGGCCACGGTTGTTATCTCGCAGTGCGATAGCGCGGTGCAGCTTGCCCGGCGCCGGCGCGGTGTGCCGAGGTTGCCGCGTTAGTCCGCGGGCCGCTTATTGGGCCCATCCTCGAGCACGCCGCGACGAATCTGGTCCAGCTCGATCGATTCGAACAATGCCTGGAAGTTTCCTTCGCCGAAGCCTTCATTGCCCTTGCGCTGGATGATTTCGAAAAAAATCGGGCCGATCACGGTCGACGTGAAAATCTGCAGCAGCATTTCATCCTTGACCGGTGCGCCATCGAGCAGTATGCGCTGCTCCTTAAGCCTCCGCGTGTCTTCCTTGTGCCCGGGAAGGCGCGTCGCCAGCGCCTCGTAGTAGGTGTCGGGGGTGTCCTGGAACACGACCTTGCGCTCGCGCAGCATGGCGACCGTGGCGTAAATGTCGCGCGCGGCAAGCGCGATATGCTGTATGCCTTCGCCGCGGTAAGCAACCAGGTATTCCTGGATCTGGCTCTTGTCGTCGGAGCTTTCGTTGATCGGGATGCGGATCTTGCCGCAGGGGCTGGTCATCGCCTTGCTCTTCAGGCCCGTCAGCTTGCCTTCGATGTCGAAGTAGCGGACCTCGCGAAAATTGAACAGTCGCTCGTAGAAACTCGCCCATTCTTCCATCCGGCCGCGATGAACGTTGTGCGTCAGGTGATCAATCGTGACCAGCCCCGCGCCTTGGGGATGCTGGTCGACACCGGGAAAAGGGACGAAGTCGATGTCGTAAATGGAAACGCCGCCGCCGTTGCCCGGGTAGCGATCGACGAGATAGATCAGCGAATCGCCGATGCCCTTGATTGCCGGAATGTTGAGCTCCATCGGCCCTGGGTGCGCTTCCACTCCCCACGCGCCCTGTTCGATGAGCGTGTGGTAGGCATGCGCCGCGTCCTTGACGCGAAACGCCATCGCGCAGATCGACGGGCCGTGCACGCGCGCGAATCCCTGGGCGAAACTGTCTTTTTCGGCATTGACGATAAAGTTGATTTCGCCCTGGCGGTACAACAGCACATTTTTCGATCGGTGCTTGGCGATCACGCTGAATCCCATTTGCTCGAACAGCACCCCGAGCGCCGCGGGATCCGGGGCGGCGTATTCGACGAATTCGAATCCGTCGGTTTGAAGCGGATTTTCCCAGAGCGAGGGACCGGCCGTTGCCATCGATCGTTCTCCTGCGAATTCGTGATCGCGCGCCATCGGTAAAGCATTCGTTCCGGCTATTGCCGCACGATGTTCACGCCAGCAAGTTTTTCCTGCGCCTCGAGCAGGGACGCAACGTACTTGTCGCCGAAGCCCAGAATATTGGCGTTGACCATGCTCTGATGCACGGCCTCGCCGATGATGGCCGGCGACGGCAGCGCCTCGACGAAGTGCGTGTAATAGCGCAGATCCTTCATCGCATTCGAAAGCGTGAACTTAAGCCCGCTCAAGTCCCCGCTCTCAAGCATCTTGCCGACCATCATCTGAAAAATTCCGGAATTGACGCCGCCGGCGGAAACGATCTCGTGCAGCTTCCGGATCGACACGCCCGCCTTGGCGCATGCTGCGCATGCCTCGGCGGTCGCGGTCGCGATAGCCATGGCGATGAAATTGTTGACCAGCTTGAGCATGTGGCCATGACCAGGGCCGCCGACATGGATGACGTTTTCACTGTATGCGGATAACACGGGCTTCAAGCGTGCGAACGTCGCGTCGTCGGCCCCGACCATAGTGTTGAGCCGGCCTTCCTCGGCCTCCTTCGGCGTCCGGGCGAGCGGCGCGTCGACGTACTTGGTCCCCTTCCTCGCCAGATCGTCGCGGATTTTCGCCGTCGACGCGGGCTCGGCGGTCGACGTATCGACCACCACGAGTCCGTCTCGGGCCGCGCTCAGGATTCCCTTCTCGCCGTAGACGATCTCCTCGATCTGTGGCGAACCGGTGACGCAGAGAATCACGACATCCGAGGCGCGCGCCAGCTCGGCGTCAGTCTTCACTTCCTTTGCGCCCGCGGCGAGAATGTCCTCGGCCGGCTTGCGATTTTTGTGCAGACGCACCGTCAGCGGGAAGCCTTTTGCGACCAGGTTCTTGGCCATGCCGTGACCCATCAGTCCCAGGCCAACAAAGCCGATTCGCGGCTTGTCCGTACTCATGATCGTCCTTTCGGAAAAACGCTTCCGGGGCCACCGGGCCGTGGCAAGGCACCAGCCGCGAACGGAGGGCATCCACCTTCGTCGCCGATCCGGCGGCAGTTTATTGACTCGGTTTTATCTTGGAGTCGCTCGTATTCTACCTCAGTCGACCGCCGCCGGCTCCGAGGGCGGCAAGCTGGCCCGCCAGCGTTCGTACCAAGTCAGAACCACTCCGCTGCCGGCGATGGTGACGATCCCCGCGAGCGTCCACCCGTCCGGAAACGTTCCGAACACCAGCCATCCCGCCAGCGTCGACCACAGCAGCTGCATATAGGTGAAGGGGGCGATCGCCGAGACCGAGGCGCGTTGAAACGCCAGGATGAAAAGAAAATGGCCCAGGGTGCCGACCGCGCCGATGGCGACGAACATCGCTATGTCGGCGGCCGGAAACCAGGTGTCGTAGTGGAGGAACGGGACCAGTGCCGACATGAGCAGCGTGCCCACCAGCGCCGGGAAAAAAAGTAGCACCATCGAATTTTCGCCCGCGAGCTTGCGCGTCAGGATCTGGAAAGTCGCGTACAGCGCCGCGGCGGTGAGCGCCAGCAGCGACGCAGGTGTCAGCATTTCGCTTCCGGGCCGAACGATCAGCAGCATGCCGATGAAGCCGGCGATCACGAAGGCCCAGCGCGGAATCGTAATGCGCTCATGCAGGAACGCCGCTGCCATCAGGGTGACGATCATCGGGGTCGAGTAGTTGAGCGCGGTCGCCTCGGCAAGCGGAAGGAATTTGAGCGCCGAAAAGAAGCTCATTGACGAGCCGATCAACACGATGCCCCGCACCACGTGCATCTTCCACCGCTTGGTGCGCACCAGCCCCCAGCGCATGGTGGGACCGAGGACCGCGGCCATCACCAGCGCCTGCATGCCCCAGCGCGCCCAGACCAGGAGCGGCACCGGATAGCGCTGGCTCAAATATTTGACGCTGACATCGAGCGAGGTGAAGCACGCCATGGCGGCGATGATCATCAAGATCGCCGAAAACGGTATTTGCGCCGATCGTGGCATCAGCGGGATGGTAGCGCGGCGCGCGCGCGTGAAACGGCGGAGATCGAATACCGAATGGGAAACTGCGTGGAAAACTGCATCTTTTGAGTATCGTCCGCCAGTTGCAAGACTGAGCGCCTCTCGATAATACGCGGCTAGACGACAAGCGCCGGCGGCAGGCAATCGGAAGCCTGGAGGATGGATCGGCTAAGGGGGATAATGAACGATAAAAAGAATTGGACGATCAGGAGCCATTATGATTGCAAGACAGCTTGCGAAGGTCAGCATTGCAGCACGCGCCATCGCCGTGCTCGCCGCCGTTGGAATCTTATCCGCCGCCGTATCGCACGCTCAGGCGCAGCTTGCGGCAACGCAGCGGGCGAGAGTGGTCATTCAGGTCAGCGATTCCGATCAGGGCAAATGGAATCTCGCCCTCAACAACGCCAAGAACATTCAGACCGACCTCGGAGCGGCCAACGTCGACATCGAAATCGTTACCTACGGCCCTGGCATCGACATGCTGAAGCTCGATTCGCCGGTGGGCGGACGGATTGGCGAAGCAACCACCGCCGGCGTCAAGGTCATCGCTTGCGAGAACACCATGCGGGGCCAGAAGCTGACCCGAGCCGACATGGTGAACGGCATAGGCTACGTCCCCGCCGGGGTGGTCGAGCTGATGTCCCGGCAGCAGCAGGGGTGGGCGTATATCCGGCCGTAGTGGGCCGTAACAGTCGAAGCGGTAGTGAGCGTAGCGCTCTGGCGCCGCGATCCGCGTCGAGCGCAAGGCGCCGAAGCGAAGCAAGGGTAGGTCCCCTTGCGAGCTTCGGCAACGCCGCGATCGGCGTGGAGTGCAAGCCAGACACTACCGATTTGGCTGTTACGGCCCACTAAGCGGGACCCGGACGCTATTGCGCGTGAGCGCGGGCAGGCGTGCCCGATGCACCGAGGTCCCAGAAAAGCCCGGTCATGATCTGCAAGCCTTCGCGCGCGACCCGCGCCAACATGTGCTCGTCGGGCGCGTGTTGCGAGCATGCGGGATAGGAGTGCGGCACCCAGATCGTCGGCAAGCCGAGCACGTCCGCGAAACAATCGTTGGGTAAGGACCCGCCGAGGTTCGGCAGTATGGCCGGCGGCGTTCCGGTGGTAGCCGCGATCGATGCACTCGCCCAATGCACCCACGGGTTCTCCGGATCCAGCCGCGTCGCTGCCATCGGCTCCATGCTCGCCTGACGCACCTCCACCATGGAAAACCCGCGGCCATCGAGATGCGCCCGTATGGCCGGAATGAACGTGCGCCAATCGCATCCGGCGACGAACCGCAGCTGCATATGCGCGCTGGCGCGCGGCGGAATGGCGTTGACCGGGCGCTCCGGATTGCCGGTGCGAAACGCGAGCACTTCCAGCGCGTTCCAGCCGAAGACGCGCTCGGCCGGCGTCAGCGCAGGTTCGCCCCAGCCGGCGTCGATCGCCGGGCCGCCGGGCTCGCCAGGTTCGATATCGGCGAGCGCGCGCCGCACCGAGTCGGGAATCGGCGGCGGACGCAGCGCATCGACCAGGATGATCCCGCGCGCATCGACCATCGACGCGATCGCGCTGGCGAGTATCGTTCCGGGGTTGGCGAGCAGCCCTCCCCAGTTGCCCGAATGGTGAGCGCCATCGCGCAGCGCGACGTCGAGCTCGAAGTTGAATGCACCGCGCGAGCCGAGAAAGATGGTCGACCGATCAGACGACAGCCGCGGGCCGTCGGAGGCGATCAGCACGTCGGCGCTTAGGCGTTCGGCGTGCCGCTCGCACGCCATGCGCAGGCCCGGCGAGCCGATTTCCTCTCCCATCTCGAGCAGCAGCTTGGCGTTGAACCCCAGCCTCCCGCGTTGCTCGAGCACGCGCCCCAGCGCGGCGAGATTGACGGTGTGCTGGCCCTTGTTGTCGGCCGTGCCGCGGCCGAACCACTTGCCCTCGATCGCGCAGAGCTCCCACGGCGAGCGGCCATCGCTCCACTGCGCGTCGTAGCCGGCAACGACGTCGCCGTGACCGTAGATCAGCACGGTAGGCAAGGACGCATCCTCGTGCCGCTCGGCAAAGAGCATTGGTGGCGCACCCTCCGCCGGATTGGGCCAAAGCTGCCATTGAAACCCCAGCCGCTCGACGGTGGGGCCGATCTCGTCCGATAGGTACGCGACGAGAGTGTCCGCGCGCGCGAGGTTCTGGCTCTCGGTCGGAAAGGCGACCCGCCGCTTGAGCTCGGCCTGAAGCGAGCCGGCATCGAACCAGGCCGTGGCGGAGGCGATTGCCGCAGTGCGGGATGCGGTCATGACTGTCGTGGAGCGGGTGAAGGGAATCGAACCCTCGTCGTAAGCTTGGGAAGCTTCTGCTCTACCATTGAGCTACACCCGCGCTGCCGGCAATTATAGCGAACGGCCATAACGGGCCGTAGGCTACATAGCACCGGCCGCCGAAAACGCGGTTTTCACCGGTAGCGATAGCGGTTGTAACCAGTCGTTGCGCCCCGCGCGACGTACCGTCCCAATTGCGCGACAATAGCCGGCCGGGCGTGAGCCGGAATCTACCTGGTATCCGCGGGTCAATAGCTTGCGGGGCGCGCGATCGTGCTCACCTCCGACTTGCCGACGCAACTCGCCGACGCAACGCAGAAGCGACATCAGGCACCCATGGCGAAACGGAAGAAACTGTTCACGATACTGGCCGGGCTCGTCGGCCTCGTCGTCGTCGTCGGTGTCGTCGCGCAATACAACAAGGAGTCTCGCGCCGCGGTTCAGAAAACGCCCGCGGCAGTCCCGGTCAGTGCCGCGCAGGTCGTCGTCAAGTCCATGCCGGTACGCCTGATGGCCATCGGCAACGTGGAGCCGTTCACCACGGTCGCGATCAAGGCACGGGTCGACGGCCAGCTCATCTCGGTCAAGTTCAAGGAAGGCGACGAAGTTCGCCAGGGCTCGGTGATGTTCGAGATCGATCCTCGGCCGTTTGCCGCCGGCCTCAAACAGGCGCAGGCCAACCTGGCCAAGGACCGGGCGCTTTTCGACCGCGCCAGCGAGCAGGAGAAGCGCTACAAGGACCTGCTCTCAAAAAACTTCATTTCACCGGATGCCTACGAGCAGGTGCGTACCAACACCGCAACAGCCGCCGCGACGGTGAGCGCCGACGAAGCGGCGATCGAGAACGCCAAGCTGTCGCTCGAATACTGCACGATACGCTCGCCCGTGACGGGTTACGCGGGGCGCATCCAGATCCAGCAGGGCAACCTGGTCAAGGCCAACGACGCCAATCCGCTGGTCACCGTCAATCAGGTGGTCCCGATCTACACCTCGTTCTCGGTCCCGGAGCAGAACGTGTCGGACATCCGCAAGTACCAGGCCGATGGCGAGCTCAAGGTCGAGGCTGCGTTCACCAACGCTGCGCACGCTCCGGTTACCGGCAAGCTCTCGTTCATCGACAACACGGCCGACATGACGACCGGAACAATCAAGCTCAAGGCCGAGTTCCCCAACACCGACAAGGCGCTGTGGCCCGGGCAATTCGTCAACGTCGTGCTCACGCTCTACGAGCAGAAGGACGCGGTCGTCGCCCCGTCGGCCGCGATTCAGAACGGGCCGGCGGGCCAGTATGTCTACGTGGTGAAGCCTGATCAGACCGTCGAGATGCGCGCGATCAAGATCGCCCGCGCGGAAGGCGACGACACGGTCGTCGCAAACGGCCTGCAGGCCGGCGAGCAAGTCGTCATTGTCGGCCAACTGCGGCTCGCTCCGGGGACCAAGGTGAACGTCGGCAAGGATTTGCGCGCATCGTGAATATTTCGCAACTGTTCGTCAGCCGCCCGGTGATGACCGTGCTGGTCATGGTCGGTATCCTGATCTTCGGCATCATCGGATATCGGCTGCTGCCGATCAACGCGCTGCCGAATGTCGATTTCCCGACTATCCAGGTGCAGGCGCAACTTTCGGGCGCGAACCCGGATACGATGGCCTCCGCGGTCGCCACGCCACTGGAGAAGCAGTTCTCGACGATTGCCGGCGTCGACACCATGACGTCGGTCTCCACGGACGGCCTGGCGACCATCACGCTGCAATTCTCGCTCGACCGCAGCATCGATGCCGCCGCGCAGGACGTGCAGTCGGCGATCGCCGCCGCGGCGCGCTCGCTACCCCCGTCGATGCCGACGCCACCGACGCAGCGCAAGGTGAATCCTGCCGACGCGCCGATCATGAACATCGTGCTGTCGTCGTCGACTTTGCCACTGTCGACCGTTGCCGAATATGCCGAGAACCTGCTCGCCCAACAGATATCGACGGTCAGCGGCGTTGCGCAGGTGCAGGTCTACGGCTCGCAGCAGTACGCGGTGCGCATTCAGCTCGATCCGAACGCGCTAGCCACTCGCGGCATCGCCCTGACCGATGTCGAACAGGCCGTCGGAAACAGCAACGTCAACCTGCCGACCGGGACGCTGTACGGGAGCGACAAGGCAACGTCGATCCAGGCGACGGGCCAGCTCATGACTGCGCAAGCCTATGCACCGATTATCGTCGCCTATCGCAACGGCGCTCCGGTGCGGCTCAATGAGATCGGACGCGTATTCGACAGCGTGCAGAACGACAAGATCGCCGCATGGCACAACGGCACCCGCGGCATCATGCTCGGCGTGCAGCGCCAGCCGGGAACGAACACCATCGAGATCGTTGATTCGATAAGGAAGATCCTGCCGACCTTCGAGTCGCAACTCCCGCCGGCGATTCAGCTCACCATGTTTTACGACCGTTCGATTCCGATCCGCAACGGCGTCCGCGACGTTCAGGAATCGCTATTGCTCGCATTGGGGCTCGTCGTGGCGGTCATCTTCGTCTTCCTGCGCAGTGCGTCCGCCACGATCATTCCCAGCCTTGCATTACCGCTATCGATCGTGGGCACGTTCGCGGTGATGTACGCGTTCAGCTATAGCCTCGACAACCTGTCGCTGATGGCGCTCACGCTTTGCGTCGGATTCGTCGTCGACGACGCGATCGTCATGCTGGAGAACATCACGCGCCACATGGAAATGGGCAAGTCGCGGCTGCAGGCGACGCTCGACGGGTCCAAGGAGGTCGGTTTCACGATCGTATCGATGACGCTCTCGCTCATTGCCGTGTTCATTCCAGTGCTCTTCATGGGCGGCATTCTCGGCCGTCTGCTGCGCGAATTCGGAGTTGTGATCATTGTGGCGGTGCTGATCTCCGGCGTCGTCTCGCTGACGCTGACGCCGATGCTGTGCAACCGCATGCTGGTCGACGAGCGCAAGAAGAAGCACGGCCGCTTCTACGCCTTGAGCGAGCGGATGTTCGACGCGCTGCTCGGTGGCTATCGGAGGACGCTGACCTTGGCGCTTGCGCACCGGCGGCTGACGCTGGCGGTATTTTTCGCGGTCACCGTCGCGACAGGGGTGCTCTTCAGCACGATGTCGAAGGGGTTCCTGCCGGCCGACGATCAGGGACTGATCCTGGTGTTCACCGAGGCTGCGCAGGACGTGTCTTTCACGGCGATGGTGAACATGCAGCGGCAGGTGGCCGAGATCGTCAAGGAGAATCCCCATGTGGCCGGCGCGATGTCCACCGTCGGCGCCGGCGGCCCCAGCGCATCGCTCAACGTGGGCCGGATTTTTGTCGCGCTGAAGCCGCGCGACGAGCGCCCGAGGGCCGATGTCGTGATTCAACAGTTGCGCGGCCCGCTCGCAAGCGTCAGCGGCATCAAGGCCTACGTGCAGAACATTCCGGCGATCCGGATCGGTGGCCAGATCACCAAGAGCGCGTATCAATACACGCTGCAGGGTACCGATACGACCGAGCTGTACCAATGGGCGCCGAAGGTCGAGGAGAAGCTTCGATCGCTGCCCGGGCTCGTTGACGTGACCAGCGACCTGCAGATCGCCAAGCCGCAGGTGACCGTCGAGATCGACCGCAACAAAGCCTCGGCGCTCGGCGTTTCGGCGCAGGCGATCGAGGCCACGCTCTACGACGCTTATGGCCAGCGCCAGGTTTCGACCATCTTCGCGCCGACTAACCAGTATTGGGTGGTAATGGAATTACTGCCTCGCTATCAGACCGACCCGTCGGTGTTGTCGCTGCTCTATGTGCGTTCCGCGACCGGTGCGCTAGTGCCCTTGAACAGCGTCGCGACGCTGAAACCGACCGTGGGACCGCTGGCGATCAACCACCTCGGCCAGTTGCCAGCGGTCACCCTTTCGTTCGACTTGAGGCCCGACGTCGCGATCGGCGATGCGATCAAGGAGATCAACAAGGCGACTGCCGAGATGCGCTTGCCGGCGACGGTCACCGGCGTCTACCAGGGGACGGCCCAGGCATTCCAATCGTCGTTGCAAGGGATGGGTATCCTGCTGGTGCTGGCGATATTCGTCATCTATCTCGTGCTCGGCATCCTTTACGAGAGCTTCATCCATCCGCTCACGATCCTCTCGGGCCTGCCGACCGCAGGCTTCGGCGCACTGGTCACGCTGCTCCTCTTCGGGATCGAGCTCAACATGTATGCGTTCGTCGGCATCATCATGCTGGTCGGCATTGTCAAGAAAAACGCGATCATGATGATCGACTTCGCCATCGAGGCTCAACGCAAGGAAAGCCTGCCGCCGGACGAAGCGATTTTCCAGGCGTGCATGACGCGCTTCCGTCCGATCATGATGACCACGATGGCAGCGCTGATGGGTAGCCTTCCGATCGCGCTCGGCCTCGGTGCGGGCGGCGAGACGCGGCGTCCGCTGGGCCTCGCCGTCGTCGGCGGCCTGGTCGTGTCGCAATTGCTGACGCTGTACATCACGCCGGTGATATATATTTACTTCGAGCGGCTGCAACAGTGGTACGCCGCGCGGCGCGCCAAACCCCCAACCGAGCACGAACCCGCGCACGCCGCCGCCGACTAAAGCGCGGCGAGCTTCGGCGACCGAGCGCATCGGCGACGATCCGCTTAGTCGCATTTGCAAGGCTGCTGTTTTTGCGTTAGGTTCGTTGAAGCGCGCGGGCAGTGGCCCACTGGCGCCGCAAGCGTGGACACACTCAAGCAAATGCGCTTTTCGGACGATTTCCTGTGCGGCATGGCCGCGAGGCGACTGCGATGAAGATCGGCATGATCACCGACAGTCTGCCGGACACCGACTTCGAAACGCTGCTCGCAACCGCGGCGAAGCTCGAGCTCGACATGCTCGAATTCGGCTGCGGCAACTGGTCCTCGGCGCCGCATTTGAAGCTCGACCGAATGCTCGAAAGCGACACCGAGCGGCGCAACTTCAGGTCGCGTCTTTCCGCGCACGGCATCGGCATCAGCGCGCTCAATTGCTCCGGCAACCCGCTGCACCCCGGCGAGCACGGACGCCGTCACGACGAGGTGACGCGCAAGACGATCAAGCTGGCAAGCCTGATGGGCGTGGAGCGCGTGGTGATGATGTCGGGCTGTCCGGGTGCCAAGGGCGACGCCAGCGCCAACTGGATCACCACCGATTGGCCGCCCGAAGTTCGCGAGATCCTGCGCTGGCAGTGGGACGAGGTCCTCATTCCTTACTGGCGCGACCTGGTCGCTTACGCCAACGCACTCGGCGTGCGCAAGCTTTGCCTGGAGTTGCACGGCCACCAGAATGTGTACAACGTGCGCACGCTGCAGAAGCTGCGCGAGGCCGTCGGCGAGACCGTCGGCGCGAATTTCGACCCGAGCCATCTGATGTGGATGGGCGCCGATCCGCTCGCCGCGGTGCGCGCCCTGGGCGAGGCCATTTATCACTTCCACGCCAAGGACACGCGGATCGACCCCGTGATCGCCGGCATAAACGGTGTCATCGAAACGACGCCCGGCGATCGCTTCCAGGGCCGCGCCTGGAACTACATCACGCTGGGCTACGGCCATGGCGAGCTGTGGTGGCGGGAGCTCATCGCCGTCCTCGCTGCGGTCGGATACGACGACGTTTTCAGCATCGAGCACGAGGATCCGATGTTGCCCGCGCTGGAAGGCGTCGAGAAATCGGTCGAATTCCTGCGCAACGTTCTTATCAAGCTGCCTCGATCGCGCGCTGTTGCGCATTAGGAAGTCCAAGCTTGTGCCCCACCCCGGCGCCGCGCTTCGCGGCCGAGACAACAAGCCGACGCAGCGTTGCGATCTTCGATCTCGGCGGCGTGCTGCTCCAGTGGGACCCGCGCTTCCTGTATCGGAAGCTCTTCGATGGTGACGACGCGGCGATGGAGCATTTCCTCGCCAACGTTTGCACGACGGAATGGAACGAGCGGCAGGACGCGGGCCGAAGCTTCGCCGAGGCGACACAGGAGTTGCTGCCGCACCATGCCGACAAGATCGAATTGATCGAGGCGTTCGGCAAGCGCTTCGACGAGATGGTCCCCGGCGCCATCGATGGCGCGATCGAGGTGCTTGCGGAGCTGAAAAG
>DATNNK010000174.1:0-4143 GCA_035601875.1 Casimicrobiaceae bacterium
CGCGCAGGATGATGGCCCGGTGCAGACCGGCCATGATGTCATCACGCTTGTCCCCGAGTGAGAGCCGGTCGCGCAGCTCCGCACCGGCGAAGACCGTGCACGTCGAGTTGATGCGGATCGTCTTGGTCGACTTCATCGCCATCGGCCCGAGTTCGTGCAGGCCCATGTTCATCTCGTCGGCGATGTAGCCAAGGTAGCGTCCGCAACCGGCCGCGCAGCGGTCGTTCATCTGGAAACTTTCGACGATGCCGTTCGGGTCGACCTGAATCGCCTTGGTGTCCTGGCCGCCGATGTCCAGCACCGTTGCCGTGCCGGGGTGCATCACGTGCGCGCCCAGTCCGTGGCACAGGATCTCGGACCGGACATGCTCCTTGGAAAACGGCAGCCGCGCGCGTCCGTAGCCGGTGCCGACGACGTAGGTTTCCTCCATCGGCATGTCGAGGATGCCCTTGATCGGCGCCTCGATCTTGTCCCTGCGGCGGGCGGTGTCGGGCAGCGCCAGGAAGGTGCGTTCGAGTGCGGCCAGCAGGTGTCGCCTGATCGAATCGGCGTACACGCGGTTCTCGACCTCGATGATCGAGCGGTCGAACACGTTGAGCAAGAAATCGTAGCGGATGCCGGATTCCTTGGCCACAGCCTCGCCGATCGCGAGGTACTGGGCGCCCGCGATGTCACGGAAAAAGTCCGATTTGGGTTTGGCGCCGGGCGCGAACAGCGCCGCCACCTCGGCGGAGATCTGCTTGAATACCTCCGTCAGCGCCGCGCTGACAGCCGTCGCGTTGTCGCCAAACTTGGCGGTCCCGACGTTGCGCTGGCAGGTCGCCTCGAGGTCAGCGAGTTGCTCGAGATATTGCTCGAGGCGAAAGCTTCGTTCGAGCTGGCCGATAAATCCGTCGAGCGCGCCGTTGAGCGCCGAAGTGCTGCCTAGCGCCTGCCGAAAAAGGTAGAAGCGGGCGTTGAGGAGCGCCTCCTGCTTGGAGATCGTCGCCGCGGTGTCGTAGTTCGAGCGCGAGTTGGTGATGCCGCGCCCGAGGATATTCTGGTTCTCGTCGAGAACCACTGCCTTGGTCGTGGTGGAGCCTAAATCGATGCCGATGAAGCAGCGCATGCCATCCCCTCAGTGTGCAGCGGCCGCCGCCGTGCGCTTCTGCTTGACCATCTGTAAGTAGCTCTCCAGACGGTTTTTCACGTTCGCCGCCGAAAAATAGCGCGGGTCGACCAGGTCGGTCTCGATGAACGCCGCCGGCTTGCCGGTGCGCTTCTCCACCTCGCGCAGGATAAGAAGCTGTCCTGCCGAGAAGCTGTTGCAACTCTTGATCGAGTTGATCAACAGGCCGTCGGCCTGGTACTCGTCGATATACTTGCAGATCATGTCGATCCGTGACGGCAGGTTGAGGTTGGTGTAGCAGCCGAGGCAGTAGTCGGCGAGCGATTCGATCGGATGCTCGGGATCGTGGCGGAAGCCGAAATCGTAGACGCCGCCGACCTTGGCGTAGGTGGAAGTCACGACCACTGCGCCCTCGTCATAGAACATCTTCCAGAATTCGCGAAAGCTGGTCCAGTTGGGGGGGCCTTCGACGACCAGCCGGTATTTTTCCTCTCCCATTTCGCCATCGGGCGTGATCGGGCCCTTGCCCTCGCGCATGCGCTGCTCGATCTCCTGCCGCAGCACGCGGTAGAACTCGGTCGCCTCCGGCGTGCCGCGGAACGCGGTGAAGATCGGGCCGATGTAGTAGACGGCTCCGAAGTAGCCGTCTATCGGTGAGGGCCGGTTCTTCGCCGACTGCAGCACCGCGACCAGATCCTCCTCGGCCTTCACCGATTCCTTCATGTACTGGCGCAGCCGGTCGATGTCGAACTTGACCCCGGAGATGCGCTCGAGCGCCGGGATCACCGTCTCCTTCAGTTGCTTGACCACGTATTCGCGCATGTTCGGAGCGATCTTGCCCTCGCCCTGGTACGGCACGTGCAGCATCAGGCTCTCGCAGCCGTATTTGTGGCGGATCAGCTCGAACCATTTCATGAAGGTGAAGCAGCCGGTGTACGAGAGCAGCAGGATGTCGGGTTTCGGGAGTGCCTCGCCGGTGGGGCCGATCTCGCCACCCAGCATCATGCCGAGGTCGGCCTTCACGTAGTTGCAAACGTCCTCGGACTGGCCGTCGCGCTCCGCGTCCAGAATGAACTTGCCGGATTTCTTGCGCAAGCCGTTCTGCAGCGCGTTGGTTTCCGGAAGGCTCCGCGCGAAGTCGAAGCACATCAAGAGCTCGTTCAAGTTGCCTGGCACGAACGTCGCAGCCACCTTGCGGCCCTGCTGTCGCGCAGTGGCGAGCTCATGATAGTTGCGATTGATCATCTCCTTCTGCAGCCACATCGCGTCCTCCTTCTGGACTTGTGGCTTCTTGGTACTTTGGGGCATCGCAGCAGTCGCATTCATGAGGTGGCTTCCTTCGTGTTTAAGAGCAGCGTCCTGGGCGGGGGGCTCACGCCGCGCTCCACAGCTTGATCGAATCGGCGAACGTGCCTGCCTGTTCCCGGATCGGGGCCATCTGGCCGGTGTTCTCCGCATATTTGAAGGCGGTGTGCGGCACCTTGTGCTTCGAGAGCACGTCCTGCAGCATCGGACGCTCGAGAAGCGCCGGATCGCAGAACGATGGCGCCGCGAAAATCACACCCTCGGCGCCGCTGGTCTTGATCTGCTTGAGGAGGAAGACGCCCTTGTCCTCGCGATTTGTGTCGTACTTCGCCGCGGTCGTTGCCGAGCGGTGGAGGAACGCCTTCGAGAGCTCCTCGAGTGGATTGCCATCCGCGGGTACGTCGTCGAGCAACCAGCGCGTCACCAGCATGAAGTCGTCGTCGACGATGTAGCAGCCGGCCAGCTCGATCGACTTGATCAGACCTAGCGGCGGCTGCTCGCAGAACGAGCCGTTCAACACGACGCGGGCGTTGTCTCGCTTCGGTCGCGGCAGCGCGTCGGCCGCCGCAATGTAGTCGCGCACGAGCTGCGTGTGCTCCTCCGGCGGCAGCACCATGCCCGCGCGCAGCACCAGGTACACCTCGGAGGTGGGCGCCTGCCAAGGCTTCGCGGCGCGGTAAGCGTAGAGGTCCTGCACCGCGCGGCGGTTCTCGTTGTAGACCCGGATCGAGGCGTTGAGCTCTTCGTCGGTGATCGGCGCGCCCCGCAGCTTGCCGAGATCGTCGCGCAGGACCTCGAGCTCATGGACGTAGTAGACGCCGCCGATCGCGTCCACGTAGTTCTGCGGAACGTCGAAGTAGCGCACGTATTTGTCCTTGAACAGGATTTGCCACATGCCTGACAGGTTGCGTATCACGTCGCAAATCGATGGGAACAGCATGCCGTCGAGGCAGTCGAGGCGGCCGGTGAGCGCGAGCTCGATCGTCGAGCGCGGTATCCGGCAGATGTAGCTCTGGTAGTACGCGTCGCCCTGGATCACTTCGATTTGGTCGCCACCGCCCAGGATCCCCACAGACAGCATGCCTGCCGCGTGCACGAGCTCGCGCGGGACGTAGATCGGCATGTAGCCGATCGCCTTGCGGCCGGGCGCCGCCGCTTTCCATTGCTTGACGGCGTTAAGTTCGAGGTCTTCGAAGAGCGCTTGACAGCGCTCGACGATCTGAATGGCGGGTGGGATCGTGGTCATCAGCGGTGCTCCCATTGCGGTTGACGTTTGGCGAGGAACGCGACGAGCCCTTCGTTTGCATCGCGCGTTTGCATGAGCCGATCGAGATAGAGGCGTTCGACGTCAGCCAGTCGACGGCGCACATCGGCAATGTACGGACCACGCACCGCCGCGAGGGCGCACGCGAGCGCAGTAGCACTTTTGTTTGCAAGATGCTGCTCGAAGTAGGCGAGCGCGGCCGCCTCGGGGTCCACGGCGACGGTCTGTACGAGGCCGATTGCTTTCGCCTCCTCGCCGCTGATCGAGCGGCCGGAGAACAGCAGGTCTTCCGCGTCCGGCTGATTCACGCGATACGGCAGGAGGCACGAAGCCGCCGGCGCGAACACGCCGAGCTTCATCTCCGGCTGACCCAGTTGTGCGTCAGGTGCCGCGAAGATCGGACCCCCGGCGAGCGCGACCTCGAGCCCGCCACCGAGGCACTGGCCGCGCACGGCGACGAGGATCG
>DATNNK010000175.1:0-3769 GCA_035601875.1 Casimicrobiaceae bacterium
TATCGAGATTCCCAAGTACACGATCAACTACGCCAAAGAGGCCACCAAATGAAGTGGACCGATACCCGCGATATCGCGATTGCGCTCGCCGAGACGCATCCCGACGCGAATCCCCGAAGCGTGCTCTTTACCGACTTGAGACGGTGGGTGCTGGAGTTGCCGGATTTCGACGACGACCCCAAGCACAGCGGCGAAAAAGTCCTCGAGGCGATTCAGATGGCGTGGATGGACGAGGGCGATTTTGACGATTAGCGAGCCTTACGAGCGCGGCCTTAGGGTGATGGAACGCAGGATCGCTCATACGAACAGATTCACCACCGCGTCCAGACCGCAGTAGTCGATCGCGTAGGTGCATGCGGCCCGGACAACAGGCTTCGCACGATAGGCGATGCTGATATCCGCCTGCGCAAGCATGGGCAAATCGTTCGCGCCGTCGCCGATTGCGACGGCCGAGCCGCCGTCATGCGCGTACTCGGCACGGAGCTTTCGCACCCAATCCGCCTTGATGTTTGCGTCGACGATCGGTCCCTCGATTCGGCCGGTGAGCTTGCCGGCAACTATCTCCAGGGTATTGGACACGGTGTAATCGAGGCCGAGGCGCTGCTTCAGGCGCTCGGTGAAAAAGCTGAAACCGCCCGAGACCAGCAGCGTCCTGGCGCCGACCTTGCGGAAGCTGGCGAGCATGCGCTCGGCCCCAGGCGAAAGCGCGAGCCGTTCCGTGTAAACGCGCTCGAGAACGGCAACGTCGAGTCCCGCGAGTAGCGCTACACGGCGTAGGAGGCTCTCGCCGAAGTCGATCTCGCCACGCATCGCCGCGGCAGTGATGGGGGCGATTTGGGCTTTAAGTCCCTGCATGTCGGCGATTTCGTCGACGCACTCGATGGTGATGAGCGTGGAATCCATGTCCATTGACACCAACCGCACGCGGTCGAGGCGCTGGCCGGTGGGAACAAAGGCGAAGTCGAGATGTTGCTCGGCGCAGAAAGCCGCGGTGCTGGCCCACTTGCTGGCCCCTTCGAGTCGAAATGCCTGGGTGCCGCCACCGGGCACGCCAACAATGCGCGAGGCGCCAGTTCGCCGGGCGAGCTCCTTGAGCGTTGGCGTTGGAATGTCCGGTGCCTGGATCACCAGCGAGAAGATCAGGGAGTCCGAAGCCGAAGTTCTCACCGTGCCCATTTCCGTATCGAAATCCCCTTCCGGCGAACGAAGCACACCTCTACTTCGACCTCGAAGCGCGCGCCTTTCTGACCGGCTGCGCCGCCGCGTCAGCCTCCCCCTCGACGAGCACAAAGTCGATCTTGGTTGTCTCGAGATCGACGCGCGCCACCTTGACCGTGATGCGATCGGCGAGACGAAAGCTCTTGCCGGTTCGCTCGCCGTTCATCGCGTGACGTATCGGGTCGAAGTGAAAGTAATCGTTGCCGAGCTCGGTGACGTGCACCAGCCCGTCGACGTTGAGGCCGTCGAGCGTGACGAACAATCCGAAATGCGTGACACCGCTCACCGTGCCGGCGAAGACTTCTCCGATCTTGTCCTGCATGAAATAGCACTTGAGCCAGTTCTCGACATCTCGCGTCGCATCGTCGGCGCGGCGCTCGGTCAGTGAGCAATGCACGCCCAGCTCGGGCCAGGTCGCCCCCGACCGGCTATAACGCTCGCCCGCAAGACACGCCTTGATGCAGCGGTGGATCAACAAGTCCGGGTAGCGCCTGATCGGTGACGTGAAATGCGTGTAGGCGTCGTAGCCCAGGCCGAAGTGGCCTTCGTTGTCCGGGCTGTAGACCGCCTGCTGCAAGGAGCGCAGCAGCACCGTCTGCAACAGGTTGAAATCGGGCCGGCCCTTGATCTGGGCGAGCAGCTTGGCATAATCGGCTGGCGCAGGATTGTCTCCGCCGTCGAGCGATAATGCTGAGCCGGCAAGAAATTCCTTGAGCGCGGTCAGTTTCTCCGGTGTCGGACCTTCGTGCACCCGGTACAGCGCGGGATGCTTTTGTTTGAGCAGATACTCCGCCGCGCACACATTGGCCGCCAGCATGCATTCCTCGATCAACTTGTGCGCCTCGTTGCGCACCACCGGCACGATGGTCTCGATCTTGCCGTGCGGGTCGAACTTGAGCTCGAGCTCGATGGTTTCGAAGTCGAGCGCGCCGCGCTCTGCTCGCGCCTTGGCGAGCACCCTGTACAGCGCATACACGGTGTCGAGATGCGGCAAGAGCGCTTTGGCAGTCTTGTCAATGGCCGTTGCCGGCTGCGATATCCATTCCCAAACCTGGGTGTAGGTAAGCCTTGCGCGCGAATGCATCACCGCCGGGTAGAAGCGGTAGCTGCGAATTTCACCGCTGCCGGTGATCGCCATGTCGCAGACCATGCACAGCCGATCGACCTCGGGCTTCAGTGAGCAGAGCTCGTTGGAGAGCTCCTCGGGCAGCATCGGAATCACACGCCGCGGGAAGTAGACCGATGTGCCGCGATCGCGCGCGTCGGCGTCGAGGGCGTCGGCGTCGCGCACGTAGTGGCTCACGTCGGCGATGGCGACGAGGAGGCGAAAATCCTTGCCGACGCGCTCGCAATATACTGCATCGTCGAAGTCGCGCGCCGTCTCGCCGTCGATCGTCACCAGTGGCAGCTTGGTGATGTCCGTGCGATCCTTGCGGTCGGCCTTTTGCAGCTCGTGGGGAAACCGCGCCGCCTGGCGCTTCGCCGTGGCCGAAAACTCGTATGGCAGATCGTGCTTGCGCAACGCTATCTCGATTTCCATTCCCGGATCGGTGTAGTTGCCGAGGATCTGCACCACGCGCGCCATCGCTTCGCGGTGCGCCGAGGGCTGCTCGACGAGCTCGGCGACCACGACCTGCCCGGGCTTTGCCTTGCCGCGCATGTCTGGCGGGATAAGGATGTCCTGGCTGATCCGCTTGTTCTCGGCGACCAGGTACCAGATGCCACGCTCCTCGTACACGCGGCCGACGATCTCGCGATTCGCGCGCTCGACGACGTCGACGATGGCGCCTTCGGGACGTCCGCGCTTGTCGACGCCGATCAAGCGCACCGTCGCGCGGTCGCCGTGCAATGCCTTGTGCATTTCCTTGGGCCCGAGAAACACGTCCGGTCCGCCGCCGTCGGGGATCAGAAAACCGAATCCGTCGGGGTGCCCTTGAACCTTGCCCGTGACCAGATCGAGCTTGGCGACGACGCAGAGCTGCCCCTTGCGGTTGGTCATCAACTGACCTTCGCGCGTCATCGCTGCCAAACGACCTTCGAAAGCATCGCGCTCGGCGGACCCGACGACGCCGAGGGCAATCGCGAGCTCGTCCGCGCGCATCGGCACGCCGCGCTCGCGCAACACATCGAGTATCTGCTCGCGGCTCGGAATCTCTACGTCGGCTTGCTTGCGTTGCGATCTGCGTGCAACTGCAGGGGACGCACTGACTGATTTCTTTGACAAGGAATCTTCTCTTTCGTAAAATTAACGGCTTGCTGTCGCCCAGATGGCGGAATTGGTAGACGCACTAGGTTCAGGTCCTAGCGGTGGCAACACTGTGGAGGTTCGAGTCCTCTTCTGGGCACCACGTTCATCCTTCCCCGCCCAAGTTCCCCGCATTCGATCCGTTCGAGTGCGCTCATTGGCGCGCTGGCGAGCGTCACTTCTCGAGGCGCGCCTTCACGCCCTCGGGTCGCAGATTGTCGTAGACCTCGAACGGTTGATGGATCCACGGACTGTCGGCTAGATACTCGACGTAATAGTCGGGTTTGAATACCGAGCACGCCTTGT
>DATNNK010000176.1:0-2752 GCA_035601875.1 Casimicrobiaceae bacterium
TACCAACATCAACAATTCACTGGTCGTCTTGGCTGAAATGAGATCGCTCAAAAGTCGAAATCCTGATCTTCGCGTGAGAGCCGTGGACAGAAGTGCGGATTCCGGTGAAGGCGGACAGTGATTCCGGTCGATCGCGGACAGCATTCCGGTGATTGCGGACAGCGGCTCCCGTCGACGGCTTCATGGGGTCATGGGTGTTGCTTGACGTCAAGTCCGGCGCGCTTGGCGGCGGCCTTACGCAGGCTTTCGCCCGTGAGCGCTAACCGATGCGCGTTGTGGACGAGCCGGTCCAAGATGGCGTCGGCGACCGTGGGATTGGCGATCACCTCGTGCCAGTTCTCAACGGGCAGCTGGCTGGTCACGATGGTACTGCCGCGACCATGTCGATCGTCGATGATCTCCAGGAGGTCTCGGCCCTGATCCAGCGTTAGGTTGGTGAGACCCCAGTCATCGAGGACCAGCAGTTGGACGCGCGCGATGGTCTTGAGCAGGCGTGCATGCCGGCCGTCACCGCGTGCGAGTGCCAGGGCATCGAACAGCCTTGGCACGCGATGATAAAGAACCGAGCGATCGTTGCGGCACGCCGTGTGTGCCAGCGCGCAAGCGATCCAACTTTTACCGACGCCGGTCGGACCAATGACGATCAGGTTCTGATGCTGATCGATCCAGTCTCCGGCAGCGAGCTTGGCGAACAGCGCCTTGTCGAGCCCGCGCGGCGCCTTCATATCGACGTCCTCGACGACGGCGTTCTGTCGAAGGCCGGCGAACTTTAATCGACTGACAAGCCGCTTGTTCTCGCGTTCGATCGCCTCGCGGTCGACGAGCATGGCGAGCCGCTCCTCGAACGCGAAGGCGGCGACGTCGGGCAATCGTCGTTGCTCCTCAAGCGCCTTCGCCATGCCGGCGAGGCCGAGCGCAATGAGCCGTTGTTCGGTTGGATGTGTGAGCATTTTCGTTCCTTCCATTTCACCCGCCTGTGGGTCACATCTGCGGCTGTTCTCAGTGGTAGTAGCGAGAGCCGCGGATGTTGCCGTGCCGGATCGGCGGGACGTCCGGTGTCGGTTCGGTTGCGTAGGCTTTGTCGAGCCCGTGCTTGAGGATCGAGGCGATCGAGCCGTAGCTGGTCGCGCCGATGTCGTTGCCACGCCGCGATGCGGCTTCGAGACGTGTTACGCCGTAACTTCTGATGAGCCCGATAATGCCGAGGCACGACCGGAAGCCCTGTTCCGGATGGGGCTTTGCCTTCATGATCGCCTCGAACAGCGCGACGGTTGCCGAACCGACCTTGGCCGCCTCGCTCATCATCTTGGCCGGCGTCCATTCCGCGTAGCGGCGATGCGCGCTCGGCATGTGCTCGGTGATCGTGGTGTGCCGATTGCTAACGGCCGAGAACGCATGGCTCGCGACACGCTGGCCCTTGTGGAAGATCTCGACCGTCGCGCTGGTGATGCGCGTCTCGACGATCTCGCGGATCAGCTTCGACGGCACCGAGTAGTAGTGGCCAGCGATCTCGATGTGATAGTCGGGCGCGACGCGGGCCCGCTTCCATTCCGCATAGCAGTACGCCGCGTTCGGCAACGCATCGAGCGCCGGACGGTCGAGCGTCTCCAGCAGCTCGTTGCGGCTCTTGCCGACGCGGCGCATGATCTTGGCATTGACCGCCGCTACGCAGTCACGGATCGCGGCGTTCAATTCGGCCAGCGAGAAAAAGCGGCGATTGCGCAGCTTCGCCAGCACGAAGCGCTGGACGATCTGGACAGCGACCTCGACCTTCGCCTTGTCGCGCGGCTTCATCACGCGGGCGGGCAGCACAACGCAGCCGTAGTGGTCGGCGAGGTCCTGGTACGTCCGGTTGATGCCGGGCTCGTAGCGCGATGGCTTCGTGATGCCGGCCTTCAGATTGTCGGGCACAAGCGCCTTCGGCACGCCGCCGATCGCCGCGAGCGCGTTCACATGCGCGCCGATCCAGTCGGGCAGCATCTCAGTCCAGCGCCCCTCGGCGTAGGTGTAATTGGATGCGCCGAGCGCCGCGACGAAGATGTGCGCGTGGCGTTCTTGTCCGGTCGCGGCGTCGAACAGCGGAACCGTGTCGCCCGCCCAGTCGACGAACAGCTTCTCGCCCGCCACATGCGTCTGCCGCATCGTTGGCGAGATGCACTTCCTCCAGTCGCTGTACCGCTCGCAGAACCAGCTGTAGGCGTAGCCTTGGGCGTGCTCGGCGCGATACTCCTGCCAGAGCAGCGCCAGCGTCACCCCGCGCCGCTTCAGTTCCGCATGGATGTGCGACCAGTCCGGCTCGTTGCGCGCTGCGGACGACACTGCATCCGTCGGCGGAAACAACCTCTGCTCCAGCTCGGCATCATCGATCTCGTCCGGAATCGGCCAACTGAGACCCGCCACGGCCGCGCGACGCACGTACTCGCCGACTGCCGTCTTGCCGATCCCCGTCGCCTCGCCGACCAGTCGCCGGCTCATCCCCATCGCGTGCGTCAGACGCAGCACGTCACGTATCTTCTTCATCGACAATCTCTCCGCCGGCATCGGTTTCCCCCTGGTTGCCAGGGAGACCGATCACCTGTTTCGACTGTCGACGGGAGTCCTCTCTACGCCGCCATCACCTGCTGTCCGCAATCACCGGATTACTGTCCGCGTTGCACCGGTTTCCGCAATGCCCGGTTCGGGTCAAAAACGGAAGTGTCCGGGCCCGCGCGGCACATCCATTTTACCCTCAGGAGCAGACATCGTCAGCCTT
>DATNNK010000177.1:0-2694 GCA_035601875.1 Casimicrobiaceae bacterium
GGCTGACGGTGTAGCTCGCGGTGGAGTTTCGAAATCCGGGATGGAATTCTTCGGTCACCGCCGCGCCGCCGACGATCGCACGACGCTCGAACACCGCAACCGAAAAGCCTGCCTTGGCCAGATAGCAGGCGCATACGAGCCCATTGTGGCCGCCGCCGATGATGACGGCGTCGAAGCGTCCGGTGGGCGTCGTCATCCTATTATTTCGGCCGGCGCTGCGCCGCCATGCAGCCGGACGATGGCGGATCCAGGCAGGGACCAAACGCAGCGGAGTATCGTGCTACTCCTCGCCCATGCCTGCGGCGACCGTCGAAAATCCGCAATCGACATAGATAATTTCGCCGGTGATGGCGCTGGACAGGTCGGAAAATAGAAACGCGGCCACGTTGCCGACCTCGTCGATGGTCACATTGCGCCGCAGTGGTGCGGTCTTTTCGACAAAATGCAGAAGCTTGGAAAAGCCAGCGATGCCCGCCGCGGCGAGCGTCTTGATCGGCCCGGCGGAAATGCCGTTGACGCGGATGCCCTCGGGACCGAGGCATTGCGCGAGATAACGCACGTTGGCCTCGAGGCTCGCCTTGGCCGGCCCCATGACGTTGTAATTGGGGATGGCACGCACCGCGCCCAGATAGGTAAGCGTGACCATCGCAGCGTGGCGCTCCTGCATCAACGGACGCGCCCCCTTGGCCAATGCGGCCAGGCTGTAAGAGCTGACGTCGTGGGCGACCGCGAACGCTTCGCGCGACAGCCCGTTCAGGTAATCGCCGACAAGCGCTTCGCGCGGCGCAAATGCGATCGCGTGCAGCAGACCTTCGAGGCCGCCCCACTCGCTGCGCAGAGTCTCGAACAGTGCGGCGATATCGTCATCGCGCGTGACGTCGCAGCGCAGAACCGGCGTGCTGCCGAACTCCGCCGCGAGCTTTCGCACGCGCTCATGCAGGTCGTCGTTGACGTAGGTGAAGGCGAGCGTCGCGCCTTCGCGCTTGCAGGCCTGCGCGATTCCGTACGCGATCGAGCGGCTGGAAAGCAGCCCGGTGATCAGAATCCTGCGATCGCTTAGAAATCCCATGCGTTACTCAATGCCATCGCGTTCGACGCGCCATCGCGGCTGCGCGCTTCGGCCGTTGCCGGACCACCGCCGTCCTCATCGTCACTTTCATCGGCGCTCACCGGCTCCGGCTCGTTGGCGCTTATTGTCGTTCGATGACACCGCAGGCTAGCCAGCCGTTTCGAACGCCGAACTCGGGTCGAGGATCGGGATCGAGGCCGCTGTGGACCACGACCGCATGGCCGATGATGTCCAGCGGGCTGCCGTCACCCACCGTGATCCCTCGCAGATCGGCCACCACGTTGGCGTTTCCCTCGGTGCCCGCGACCAGCTCCGGCAAGTTGCCGCTGCGTGTTCTCCCGGGCGCCGCCCCGACCAGCGCCCAGACCTTGCCGGCACTGGCTGCGTTCGGAGAGCTGCAGTTGCCCGCTTCGTGGATATACATGCTATGCGGCCCGGGCGTGAGGTCGTGTATGACCGCGGCGACCACGACCTTGTCGCCGCGCTGCACGAACGTTACGGTGCCGCGGACCGAGCTGCTGTTCTTCGGCGCCAACCTGGCGACCGCGCCAGGGCCGCTCTTGGGCATGATGTCGGCAAAGGTCCAGCTCGGCGTGTTCGTCGTGCTGCAGCTTGCGAGCACGGTCAGCAGGCCAAGCCGCCCCAGACCCGCCAATCCGCGGCAGGCGGCCGCGACGGAAAATCGCATCAGTTCCTGGCGATCAAGCCGCACGCCACCCGCCCACCGGAGTTGCCGGTCGGCTGCGTGGTGTAGTCGTCCGGATCCTTGTGCACGATGACCGCCTTGCCGACGATATCTGTAGCGCCGCTGCCGACCGTCATCGCCCCGAGCTCCGTCGACAATGACGCATTGCCCGAAACATCGGCGACGAGCATTGGCATGTCGCCGGTGTGATGGTCCGGAACGCTCGGATTACCGTGCGGCTTGCCCGTCGGATTGAAATGGCCGCCTGCGCTCATCCCGTCTCCCGAGCTGCAATCACCTTTTTCGTGGATATGAATGCCGTGCCCTCCCGGGGTCAATCCGGAAACCTTCGCCTCGATGGCAACCTTATCGCCCTTTTGGGTGAAGGTGACGTTGCCGGCCGTGGCGTTGCCCTTGGTCGGTTCCAGCCGCGCGCTGGCGGACTGAGCGAACGCTGGCAGCGTGGAGCAAACGGCGAGCGCACCGACCGCCGAGACGAGCATCAGACGCTGCATGGAACCTCCTGGAGGACGACGACGAACGATATTGGCGCAGGGAACCGTCGAAGCATTGCATGATATGCGAACGCTCACGCCTTGCCAAACCAGCGTCGAAAATCCGCGCCCGTCCGGCGCCACCGACTCGCTTGCATACGCTACACTTGCGCCCTGCTCCGAGAACAACAACCGACGCAGCCTGACGCGTCTTAGCAACTACCTGAAGGAGACACCATGTATCCATCGATTCGCAGCTGGTCCATCATCGCGGCAAGCGCTCTCGGCATTCTGGTGAACGGCTGCGGCGGCGGTGGAGGCGGGGGCGGCGCGGCCGTCAACGTCAGGCCCGATTTCATCATGGGCACGATCAGCATGGTGAGCTACAACGGCACCACCGACGACCTGGCGACTGCCGGACTCGGCAAGACAGGCCTAGCCGGAGC
>DATNNK010000178.1:0-2999 GCA_035601875.1 Casimicrobiaceae bacterium
GTACGAAGTCGAGAACACGACCGATCGGCCGATGACCGGTCAGGCGGTGCCGAGTTACGGCCCGCAGCTCGCGGGACAGTATTTCAAGAAGCTGGAATGTTTTTGCTTCGCCAAGCAATCGTTCGGCCCGCACGAGAAGCGTCAACTGCCGGTGGTGTTCGTGGTCGATCCCAGGCTGCCAGCCAACGTGCCCACGATCACGCTCTCGTATACGTTTTTCGCGGTCGAGGGTAACGAGTCATAGCCGGCGCTAACGCAAGCCGGGGAATATTCAAAGCAAGACGAGGAGTGAGCGAAATGAGCGCACCGCAGAACGGCACGGGTCCCTACTACTTCGTGCCGCAGCCCTCGCACTGGCCGATCACCGGCTCGTGCGCGCTTTTGTTGATGGCCTTCGGCGCGGCGTTCTGGTTCAACGCGTATGCCGCGGGGCCGTGGCTGGTGCTGGCCGGTTTTTGCGTGCTGGTGGCGATGATGGTCGGCTGGTTCGGTACCGTCGTCGGCGAATCGCAGCAGCATCTTTATAACCGCAGGGTCGACCTTTCATTTCGCTGGGGCATGAGCTGGTTTATTTTTTCCGAAGTCATGTTCTTTGCGGCATTTTTCGGCGCGCTGTTTTACGTCCGCAATCTCTCGGTGCCCGATTTGGGGGGCATGGACTCCAAGATCCTGTGGCCGGACTACACGCCGGAGTGGCCGACCAACGGCCCGTATATCAAGGACGTATTCACGCCGATGAAGGCGATCGGGATTCCGCTGCTGAACACGATCATTCTGGTGTCCTCGGGCGGCACGCTCACCGTAGCGCATCACGCGCTCCAGGCCGGCAATCGTGGCGCGCTCAAGTTATGGTTGTTCATCACCATCGTCCTCGGATTTACCTTCCTTGGATTCCAGGCCTCCGAGTACACCCACGCATACAGCGAGCTCAACCTCAAGCTGTCGACGGGTGTCTACGGCTCGACGTTCTTCATGCTGACGGGGTTCCACGGCTTTCACGTGACGATCGGCGCAATCATGCTGACGGTCATGCTCTTGCGTACCTTCCGCGGTCATTTCGACGCGCAGCATCATTTCGCGTTCGAAGCCGCTGCGTGGTACTGGCATTTCGTCGACGTCGTCTGGCTCTTGCTGTTTATCCTCGTGTACTGGCTCTAGCGCAGAGCGACGACCGGCAAGCAGGAGCCGCAGGGAATGGCGTGCCGCTCGTGCGTGTCGACGTGTCTTCTCATCCGAGGCGTCCGCGCTTCAGCGCAGGCCCCTTTCTCCGATCCATCCAAAGTGATAGCTGATAAGAAGAAACGCGATCAGGCTGGCCGACAGGGCGACCCGTATGGCGAGGGCCTTGACCATCCGCGTACCCTGGCCGCGATCGTGGTAAAGGTAATAAAGCGCCGTCCCGAGGCTGAACACAACGAGCAGCAACCCGACGATGACGACAATGCGAACCAAGGCAATCTCGCTGAAGCGAAATGAGCGGTGAAATCACCCGCAGTGTAATGGATAGACTGGTGCCCATGCGTGTCAGTTCATTTTTTGCGACCCATCGATTTCGCCCGACGCTTTTGCTCACCATGGCGATGGTGGCGTTGGCTGCGCTTGCCATTGCGCTCGGCAACTGGCAGCGGCACCGCGCCGATGAAAAGAGCGCCGCCGCCACGCTGGCGTCGGCGGCGGCCCGTGCAGCGCCGTTCGATCTCGCCGCGGCGAACAGCGATGCCACCGCGGTGCTCTATCGCATCGTTCACGGTGTCGGCGAATACGATGCGGCGCGCGGCGTTCTGATCGACAACAAGGTGCATGGTGGGCGTCCGGGCTACGACGTGGTGACGCCGTTCAGGCTCGCGCCCGGCAACCGCTATGTGCTGGTCGACCGCGGCTGGGTGGCGCAAGGTCCGACACGCAAAGTGCTTCCGTCGGTGCAAACGCCTGCGGGGGTCATCGAAATCGTGGGTCGCGCGACCATTCCTCCCAAGCGCTACCTCGAGCTCAAGGCCGACACCGGAGAGGGCGCGCTGCGACAGAATCTCGACATCGAGAGGATCGCCACGGCATCCGGCTTGAAGTTGCTGCCGTTTGTTGTCGAACAGACCGATCCGGTGATTCCCCCCGACGATCTGCTGCGCGATTGGCCGAGGCCCGACTTCGGCATCGAGAGCCATCTCTCGTATATGCTGCAGTGGTACTCGTTGGCGGCGCTGACGATCGCGCTCTGGCTCGCGCTCAACTGGCGGCGTCGTTTGGAAGACGCTTGATGTCGCCGCTCAAGGCCCGGGGCCGGCGCACGCTTCTGATGCTGGCGCTGGTTTGCGCCGCTCCGGTCGTTGCGTCTTACGTCGCCTACTACTGGTTGCGTCCCCCGGGACAGGTGAACTACGGCGAGCTTCTCGACGCAAAGCCGGCGCAGGAAATCGTCGGCACGTTGCCCGACGACGGGAACTTTCGTCTGTCGGATTATCGCGGCCGATGGCTATTTTTGACGGTCGACGCGGGCCCGTGCGAAGACGCATGCCGGCGCAAGCTCTACGCGACCCGGCAGGCGCGCACGATCCAGGGGCGGGAACAGGAGCGCGTGGTGCGCATGTGGCTGCAGGCGACCGATGCGCCCGCACTTGCGCGGCAATTCCTGGCGGAGCACCCCGGACTGATCGTCGCACGGGTCGATCCGGCCCAGTGGGCGGCATTGCCTGGGGTCGCCGGTCCGCCGGGGAGCATCTATTTGATCGATCCGCTCGGCAACGTCGTGCTTCGCTATCCCGCGGATCCCGACATCAAGCGGATGGCCAAGGATCTCGAACGGTTGCTGCGAGTGTCGCGGATCGGCTGAGGAGGAAATGGTAAAATTCCCCCTCGCGCCCATACCGTCGGCGCGAGGCCGCCCATGACCGCACTCACCCTCGACCAACATCGCCTGCGCCAGTTTCTCTCGCTGACCAAGCCGCGCGTGGTATCGCTGATCGTATTCACCGCGGTGATCGGCATGTTTCTCGCAGTGCCTG
>DATNNK010000179.1:0-4832 GCA_035601875.1 Casimicrobiaceae bacterium
AATCATCGAGCCGAGCCTCTGGCTGGTGGACTGCATCGAGGCCTGCATCGCTTTGGTCATGATCTGCGGCATTTCATTGAGCGTCATATCGGCTCCTCCTCGCCATCGTCTTCGGTCTCGACCACGCGCTCCAGGCCGGCAAGTTTTTCACCATGATCGAGGTTAATCAGGGTGACCCCTTGCGTCGAACGGCTCATCTCGCGGATCGACGCGACCTTGGTGCGGATAAGCACCCCGCCGGTCGAGATCAGCATGACTTCGTCGTAGGAACGAACCAGCGAAGCGGCGACCACGCGACCATTGCGCGTCGTTTGCTGGATCGCGATCATGCCCTTGGTACCGCGGCCGTGACGCGTGTGCTCGACAATGGGCGTCCGCTTGCCGTAGCCATTTTCGGTCGCCGTCAGTACCGACTGCTCCTCGTCTTCGGCGACGAGCATGCTGATGACCGTCTGGCCGCGATCGAGACTCATCCCACGCACGCCGTGCGCATTGCGGCCCATCGGCCGCACGTCGGTTTCCTCGAAACGCACCGCCTTTCCGCCGGAGCTGAACAGCATCACATCGTGCTTGCCGTCGGTGAGCGCGGCACCGACCAGGAAATCACCGTCGTCGAGATCGACGGCGATGATGCCCGAAGGACGAGGCCGCGAGAATTCCGACAATGGCGTCTTTTTCACGGTGCCCTTGGCAGTCGCCATGAACACGAAACGGTCCTGCACGAATTCCTTGACCGGAAGGATTGCGGTGATCTTCTCGTGCTCGAGGAGCGGCACGAGGTTGACGATCGGCTTGCCTCGCGATGCGCGCCCTCCCTGCGGCACGTTGTAGACCTTGAGCCAGTACACCCGCCCGCGATTAGAGAAGCAGAGAATGAAGTCGTGCGTATTGGCGCTGAAGAGACGGTCGATGAAATCGTCGTCCTTGGTTCCGGTAGCCTGCTTGCCACGGCCACCGCGGCGCTGCGCGCGATATTCGGCGACCGGCTGCGCCTTCATGTAGCCGCCATGGGACATGGTCACGATCATGTCCTCGGGCGCGATCAAGTCCTCCAGCGACAGGTCGACACCTTGGGCGACGATCTCCGAGCGGCGCTTGTCGCCAAATTGATCACGGATCGATGTGAGCTCGCCGGCGACCACGCTCGTGACCCGCTCCGGTTTGGCGAGAACGTCGAGCAGGTCGACGATCTGCACCATGACCTCGCGATACTCGCCGGTGATTTTCTCCTGCTCAAGACCGGTCAGGCGCTGCAGTCGCAATTCGAGTATGGCCTGCGCCTGCGCGTCGGACAGCTTGTAACCGGCCGCGGTCGAACCCGACCCCGACTGCCATCCGTATTCGGGCGCCAGTCCCTCGGGCCGCGCCGCGTCCGCCGCGGCGCGCGCGAGCATTTCCTCGACCAGCGCCGAGCGCCATATCCTTTCCATCAGCCCCGACTTTGCTTCAGCCGGCGTCGCCGCGCGCTTGATGAGAGCGATGATCTCGTCGACGTTGGATAATGCGACCGCAAGTCCTTCAAGAATGTGGCCGCGGTCACGCGCCTTTCTGAGCTCGAAACGCGTGCGCCGGACGACGACCTCTCGCCGATGCTGCAGAAAAAACTGCAGAAATTGTCTGAGGTTCAGAACGCGGGGCTGGCCATCGACCAGCGCCACCATGTTCATGCCGAAGCTGTCTTGCAGCTGTGTCAGCTTGAACAGGTTGTTGAGGATGATGTCGGCGACTTCGCCGCGCTTGAGCTCGATCACCACCCGCATGCCGGATTTGTCGGACTCGTCGCGCAGGTCGGAGATTCCGTCGAGCTTTTTCTCACGCACCAGCTCGCCGATGCGCGTGAGCAGCGTCGCCTTGTTCACCTGATACGGAAGCTCGTCGACGATGATCGCCTGGCGTCCGCCTTTATCGATTTCCTCGAGGTGGGTGCGGGCGCGGATCACGACCCGACCGCGGCCGGTGCGATAGCCTTCGCGCACGCCCTCGGTGCCGTAGATGATCCCGGCGGTCGGAAAGTCGGGCGCCGGAACGTGCTCGATCAGCTCGTCGACCGTCAGCTCCGGGTTGTCCAGTAACGCAAGACACGCAGTGACGATCTCGCTCAGGTTGTGCGGCGGGATATTGGTCGCCATCCCGACCGCAATGCCCGAGGAGCCGTTGATCAGCAGATTGGGAATCCGGGCCGGAAGAACCGTGGGCTCGAGCTCCTTGCCGTCGTAATTCGGCACGAAATCGACCGTTTCCTTGTCGATATCGGCCAGCATCTCGGCGGAAATCTTTTCCAGCCGGCATTCGGTGTACCGATACGCCGCCGCCGCGTCACCGTCGACCGAGCCAAAATTGCCCTGGCCGTCGATAAGCGGATAGCGAAGCGAAAAGTCCTGCACCATCCGCACCAGCGCCTCGTAGGTCGCGCTGTCGCCGTGCGGGTGATACTTGCCGAGAACGTCGCCGACCACCCGGGCGCACTTGACGTATGGCCGGTTCCAGACGGTGTTCGCCTCGTGCATTGCAAAAAGCACGCGGCGGTGAACGGGTTTGAGTCCGTCGCGGACGTCAGGCAAGGCCCTGCCCACGATCACGCTCATGGCGTAATCGAGATAGGAATGCCGCATTTCGGCTTCGAGGCTTACCGGAAGGGTTTCTTTGGCGAACTGCTCCATCGGGGGCGATACTCTTTATCGGTTAAAAGGCTTCAAAGCGGCATGCTTGCGCACGTATGCACGGGGACCGCAGAATCATGTTGTCGGGGCCGTCGGTCGCTGCCGGACGCGCAGGCGCGAAAAACAAACAATTTTATCATGACCGTTGTATTGCTGCGACACCTTCCAAGTTCCTGTTGCAAGAATCGAAATACGGCTTGGCAGGGGCAAAATCCCCATGCTATAGTCGGCCGGAAGTCGCCATTTTCAACGGCTACTAAAAACATTGCCGCCAAGCGGAAAATGAACGAGCAAACCTCAACAACTCAAGCCAAAGGGGTGAAAGTGATGAAACTTCGTCTGATTGCAACCATCGTGACCGGCGCCACTGCCGCCATGTTGGGCTCCGCGGCGTTCGGCCAGGCAAACCCGCAGAACAGCGGATATGTCTTGTTCGGATACGGCACCCCTGCCAGTAATATTTGGCGGAGCGGCTCCTACGGCGGCACGCCCGGCGTCAATGACACGCTGTGCTGGCGCACCGGCTACTGGACTCCGGCGATGGCCATTGTGGAATGCGATCCCGATCTCGTCGCCAAGCCGGCGGCTCCGCCGCCTGCGGTAGTTGCACCACCACCGCCTGCTCCCGCTGCCCCGCCGCCTCCCCCGGCCGTTAGCGTGCAAAAGATTACGCTCGCAGCCAAGGCGCTGTTCGATTTCGACAAATCGGTCCTCAAGCCTGAAGGCAAAGCGGCCATCGACAGCGAAGTCATCAGCCGGCTGAGGGATGTCTCCAAGCTCGAGTTGGTCTTGGTCACCGGTCACACCGACCGTATCGGTACCCAGGCCTACAACCAGAGGCTGTCCGAGCGTCGCGCCAACACGGTTCGCGACTACTTGGTAAGCCGCGGCGTGGCGAGGGACAAGATCGAGACGCTGGGCATGGGCAAGACACAGCCGGTTCCGGGTGTCGTCTGCAATCAGAAGGCCCTGAAGGAACTGATTGTGTGTCTGGCACCGAATCGCCGCGTCGAGGTCGAAGTCAAGGGCGAAGCCACAAAGCGTTAAACCCGGGCGCTGAAGCAGCGCTGTTCGACGAAAGAGCCCCGCCGCGTGCGGGGCTTTTTCATGGTTTTTTCAGCTGGTCTTTTCACCCATCCGCGCGAACATGTGCCTAACGCTGCTTTGCTGCCCATGACCGACGTCGAATTGCGCATCGACGGTCGCTGGGTGCTGCCGATCGAGCCCGCCGGTTTGCTGCATCAGCATTCGCTCTTGGTGCGCGAGGGGCGGATGGTTGCGATCGTCCCTACTGCGCTTGCCGAGCGCGACTACGCGGCGCGCGAGCATGTTGCGCTGGCGACCCACGTTCTGCTGCCCGGGCTGGTGAACGCGCATACCCACGCGGCCATGTCCTTGCTGCGCGGCGTGGCCGACGATGTGCCGCTCAAGGCATGGCTCGAGCAATCGATCTGGCCTCGCGAAAGCCGCTTCGTCGACGCCGATTTCGTCTACGACGGAACCTTGCTCGCCGCAGCGGAAATGCTTCAGGGCGGAATCACCTGCTGCAACGACATGTACTTTTTTCCCGACGCCGCCGCGCGCGCCTATCGCGCCAGCGGGATGCGGGCGATGCTGGGGCTTCCCATCCTGGATTTCCCCACGCCTTACGCCGCGGACGCCGATGGCTATCTGCACGCCGGACTCGCGGCGCGTGATGCCTGGAAGCATGAGCCGCGGCTCCTGTTTTCGCTCGCACCGCACGCGCCGTATACCGTCGCCGATGCGACGTGGACCAAGATCGTCATCTTCGCCCGGCAGCTCGATCTCGCCATTCAGACCCACTTACTGGAAACCCGCGACGAGCGCAGGCAGAGTCTGGCCGAGCATCACCTCGCGCCGCTGCAGCGGCTGCACCGCCTGGGCGCGACCGGTCCTGGCTTTATCGCGATTCACGCCGTCGATGTCGATCCGGCCGACATCGAACTGCTCGCGACACAGCACTGTCACGTTGTGCATTGCCCGGCGTCGAATCTGAAACTCGCCAGCGGCATCGCTCCGATCGCCGCATTAAAGCGCGCTGGGGTCAACGTCGCGCTGGGCAGCGACGGCCCGGCGAGCAACAATCGTCTCGACGTGTTCGCCGAGGCGCGCCTGGCTTCGCTCATCGCCAAGGTCGCCGGCAATGATGCT
>DATNNK010000180.1:0-6289 GCA_035601875.1 Casimicrobiaceae bacterium
GGGATCGGCTGCTCGCTCGACTTTCGTCGAGAGCATCGCGTTCCTTGGCTGACGGTTAACAATGCGAATGTAGCGAAGCCCGTAGCACCTGTTTATCAGCGCGCGTCGGATTCGCTTGTAGGACCGCGTCCGAGCGGCGGCGACGCGTCGCGGCAGTTTGAAACACGTGGGGCGTGGATCGGTGTTGCGTGGGAACATGAGCTCACGCTGCGTTAGAGCGATCGCTGCACGCAGATGAGCCTAACCCTAGTTGCCGCGGGGTCCGGGGGGCACGTCGTGCACGACCTGCCCCGGATTGTAACTCGCTACGCGCTGGCGCGTTCGCGACGCCTCTTCATTTCGACGACCTCGAGATCGGCTTCCGCTGGCGACCTCGAACGTGCCAGATCGCGCGCATACTCGACGGCGTCCTCTTTCAATCCAAAACTCGCCAGCGACCGCGCGATCCCCGTCTCGTAGACATGCCATCGCGTGTCGTCGCGTTGCTGGACGGTATAAATGCATTGCTCCATGGCAAGCTCCAGCGCCGTCACGTGAGTGACGGCGCCATGTCTTCTATTGGTGATACTTCATCTTCGCGTCTCGGATGCAGGCGTCTTTCGCATCGCCGGACATCGCATCGCACTTCTCTTTGGCGACCTTGTAGTTGGCGTCGCTCTTGTCGTCGCGCGCGTCGGCCATCGCTGCCGCGGACTTGCGTTTCGCCTTGGCGTCAGCGGTTGCCTTGACATGCGCTGCCTTGGCTTCCTTCATGCAGACGTCCTTGTCATTGCCCTGGCGGGTCTTGCAGGCTTCCTTGGCAGCCTTGTAGTCGGCGTTAGCGTGCGCGACGGTCTCCTTGTACGCGGCCTCGCGTGGCGCTTTGTCGGGATCGGCGGCTTGAACAGCGGTGGCAAAGGCGCACAGCGTCGATGCTAAGAGCAATTCTCTGATCGAAAATTTCATGGTCCTACCTCTTCTCGTTATGGAAAAATCGGGTGACGGCCAACGGCCGCTGTCACTGAAAGCGTGCTCATTGATTCAACGATTCCCAGTCCCTGACTTGCCGATCGGCCTCGTCACGGTTGATGCCATACGCCTCCTGAATCTTGCCGACGAGTTGATCGCGCTTGCCATTGATCTGCGCCAGCGTATCGTCGGTAAGCTTTCCCCACTGCTGCTTGACCTTCCCGCTCACCTGCTTCCAGTTGCCTTCGACACGATCCCAATTCATGGTGCACTCCTAGGCTGGTTAAAAAACTTCCGGCCCGAACCGGATTCACCGCGTTTTAGGCCGGTGCACCATGATTTGAGCAACCGTCATGCCAAACACAAATTGTTTAGTTGTTACAGCGACTTATGGTACGAGCGCGCGGATACCGATGGCGGTGCGTGGTAAATCCTTCCGCGGCGCCGGGCAAGGCTGTAAATCGTTCCGCTTGCAGTCTACGAGAATGATTCTGAAAAGCATTTTGAGATCACCGTGAGCGTGATCCGCGGTATGACTTGGCCGGCATGTCACCGCCTCCCGGGAGAGTGAAGGCGGCGACCTGCCAGACCCGCTGCTTAAAGCTTCTGCTTCACTTCCTTGGCTTCTTCCTGGACTTTCTGGCCGCCTCGCTCGACGTCCTTGCCTGCGCCTTGGATCGTGTTGCACGCGGTCAGCGAAACCGCGGCAAGTGCCGCAAAGCAAAATATGAGTTTCTTGAACATGGCAGTTCCCTCAATTTGTCGGATTGGGGTGATTCGATCCACCCTCAGGAAAGCGGAGCAAGCCGCATGCCAATACCACTACAAGCTTGCGGGCTACGGCTCAGTCCGCCCATCATCGGCACCGTCGTCGCGAGCCGCTTGCGCCAACGTGCTGCGCAGGAACTCCTCTGACGCGATGGAAGCCGCCGCCTGCAAGGTAGCGATCGCGAGCGTGCGCATTCCGCCGCCCAAGAGCGACAGGCGCGGCTTCTCTGGGCATTTGCACTCCACCTCGACGAGCTTCTCTGGAGCGGCTGAGCGCCAGCCGATGATTCCGCCGGCAAGCGCCACCGCGCCGAGCGTCGAAGGCTGAGTCGCCGCATCGCGCATCCGCGCCTGCAGCGCCAACCATTGCGCCGCGAGCGTGGCTTTTCGCGCGGCGACCGATCGTTGTACAGCCTGCACGGCGCGCTGGTCGATCATCGACGTGATCTCGCCGTTAAGCTTTGCCGCGCAGCTCGCCGCGCGACGCCGCGAACAGTTCTTGCAAGGTGAGCCCACGCAACGTGAAAACCAACGCCGCGCTGCCCAGGGCACAGGTCAGGAAAATGCATCCCAGCGCGACCGGCCACGAGTAACCGCTTTCGACGATTTGCATCGCGATCATAGCCAACAAGGCTGCAACACCGAGCACGCCAAGGACGGCCGCTGCGACGGCGACGACGACGCACGCGACAAGGGTGCGTACTGCTACATTTGCCTCGGCGGCGAGAAGGTCCGCCTCGTCGGCGACGAGGGCCCGCACGCTGCCTAAGATCTCGAACACGCTTTGACCGGGGGACAACGGTCGATCCGCAGCCTCGGCCTCTTGCCGATCCATCGCCTCAGCTCGTTAACGGGCCAGGCGCCCGACCAGATAGCCGGCAGCAAGCGCAACGCCGACAGCGACGAGAGGTCGGTCGCGCACATAACTGCGGCAGCCCTCGAGCAGCGCTTCCTGCTGTTGTTTCAATTGCTCCGCGTTCTGATTGATCCAATCCGCGGCTGGAGCGGCCGCTTGCGCAACCTTGTCGACGGTCTGATGCGCCGCTTGAGCGGCACGGTCTATTGCCGGCGCCGCTCTTTCGGTTGCTTTGGCGGCTGCGCTATCTACCGCGAGATGCGCCTGACTGGCCTTGCGTTCAACGCTGTCGCTGCTAAGTTCCATAGCGGTCTCCTTTTACGGTGTCGGACGTCCGGTGAACACCCTAGATGTTTGCTCCCGGCAACGCCAAGCAAGCCAAGCAATCCGCGTGCCATCGTTCAATCGTTGCTCAAGCCTTGTTATGTCGCTCTAATTCATTCGGCGACAATCGAGCGTCCGGTAGCTCTTGCCGCACGCGGTAGAAATTACCGCGTCGCAAAGCAGGAAGGTGAGAAAAAGAAAAGCGGGCGAAGCAAAGGGGGAGGTAGGAGGGAGCCCCGCCCGCGGCTGCATCCACGGCGGCCGGCCTTTACAGACCGGCCGCCGTGTTTGCAGTCCAAAGATAATGGCATTACCGTGGAACGAATACCTGCTGCGATGTTGCGAACGCTATCGCACTGAGTGCGATCGTCGCGCCCAAGCTTCGCCTGCCCGAACCCGACGTGCTATGGTCCTCTCCGGAATAGGCCCGCGACGAGCGATACGACGAACAGCACCAGGAAGATGAAAAACAGGATTTTGGCGATCTCCGCGGCGCCTGCCGCGATGCCACCGAATCCGAACACGGCGGCGATCAGCGCAACGACAAAAAATACCAGCGCATAGTGGAGCATTTGTAATCCTTTCTGCTCGAAGCCGAGCGCGCGTGGATCAAAGTTCGGAAGTGGAAAAAATTGCCGGAAAACCCACTGCCCGAAGCACCCGCCCACACTTACGCAATCGTCGTGCCAGGTTCCGCCATGTAGCATCCGGAGAGTCGAAGTTGCGGATTCGATGAGCTGCATGGGATTCCATGCCAAAACCCGCGATGGAATTCAGGCGACCGCCTGGAGCGCGACCAGGAAGTTATCGTATTCGGCCGACTTGTCGAAAAAACCGTCAGCGCCAACGAGCGAGCATTGCCGCTTATATTCAGGATATGCGTAGTTGGTCAAAACGTAGATTTTCGGCGTCGAGTGCGTAAGCTGCTGGCGGAGCTTTCGCACGACCTCGATTCCGCTGCCTTCCTTCAAACGAATGTCGGTGACAACGACATCGGGCTGCGTCCGCACGATCGCGTCAATCGCCTCCTGCTCGCTCTCCGCAAAACCGACGACGTCAAAATTACCCAAGGCCTTGACGTTGTCGATAATGCGTTTTCGAATCAGCGACGAATCCTCGACGACGAAAACGCGCACTCTAGCTCCCATGGACGCAGGTCAACCGTTGCTCCAGCGTCAATTCATCAAATTGTGGCGCAGCGCGTATGCCGTAAGATCGGCGTTGCGGGAGAAGTCCATTTTTTCGAAAATGCGGCTTCTGTATGTGCTGATCGTCTTGACCGACAGACACATTTCGTCGGCAATGTCGGTAACGGTTTTTCCGGCGGCGAGCTGAACGAAAATCTGAAATTCGCGATTCGACAACTGTCGGTGCGGTGGAGCAGGTGCATCGCCAGTCGCGGCGAGCGCCAGTGCCTCGGCGAGCGACGCGCTCACGTATTTGCGGCCCGCGGCTACGGTACGGATCGCCTCGAGTAGCTCGGCGGCGCTCCCTGCTTTGGAAAAGAATCCGCTTGCGCCGGCCCGCAATAGATTGACGGCATATTGCTCTTCCGGATGCATGCTGACGATCAGGATCGGCAACTCCGACTGTCGGCGCCGGAGCGCAGCCACCGTATCGAGAACCGACGCGTCGGGCAGCGAGATATCGAGCAACATGACGTCGCACGGCTGAGAGGCTACCAAGGCCAGCGCATCGGCAGCCGTCCCGGCCTCGCCTGCTACCTCGAGGTCGTCGGTGGTTTCAATCAGTTGCTTGAAGCCGGCGCGGACAACGGCGTGGTCGTCAACCAGGACAATGCGAACCTTGCGATTTTCCATTACCTCAGTCATGCGTTCACCGGACGATTCGCGCGGAGCAACAGCCGCAACATCAGCATTGTAGGGCAGGGCCATTTGCAACTCCAAGCAACTTCACGCCGCCATCGCTACATCCACCGGAGGAACGGGAGCGCGTATTTCTTGCACCGCATCAAATCCGTTGCTGCGATACGCGTGCAAGCGGTTGTAAAGCGTTTTCAAGCTTATGCCGAGCACCTGCGCCGCCTTGGCTTTGCTTCCCGCAACCGAGTCAAGCGTTGCCATGATCAACGCGCGCTCCGCGTCGTCGAGTGAAGTTCCCACGCGGATGGTCACATCTTTGACCCCCCCGCTAGGCGCCGATGCCCGGGCAGTTATCGCCGAGTTGATGGATGGCATGCTGGGGACCGTGATCGTCGGTGAGGCCGGCCGCGGCGCGATCACTTCCTGGCGGGAATCGGGGACGTCGACCTCGACTTCGTCGTCCGAAAGCACGTAGCCGCGATGAATCACATTCTTGAGCTCTCGAACGTTGCCGGGCCAGGAAAATGACGCGATCCGCCCGCGAGCCTGGTGCGCAAAGGTTTTGTCCGTGCCGTGCGCATTGTTGAGCTCCGCCAGGAACATTTCCGCGAGCAGCAATGCATCGACCTCGCGGTCGCGCAAGGGCGGTATCGGCAATGGGATGACACACAAGCGATACATCAAATCCTCCCGCAGACGACCTTCGGCCACAGCTTGTCCGAGATCGCGATTGCTGGCAGCGATGACGCGGACGGACGCCGCAATTTCCTGATCGCCGCCGACACGGCAGAAGCGACCTGTCTCGAGCACACGCAATAGCCGCACCTGCATGTCTACCGGCATCTCGGTCACTTCGTCCAAGAACAGCGTTCCGCCGTCGGCACGCTCGAAGCACCCGCGATGGGTGCGCGCGGCGCCGGTGAAGCTGCCGCGCTCGTGACCGAACAATTCGCTTTCGATCAGATTCTCGGGCAGCGCGCCGCAGTTCACGGCGACGAATGCCTTGCGGCTGCGTGCCGATAGCTGATGGATCGCTTGTGCGACTAGTTCCTTGCCCGAGCCGCTTTCACCGAGGATCATGACCGTTACGTCCGAGGGTCCGAGGCGTTCGATAGTCTGGAACAGACGCTGCATCGCGGTGCACGCGCCATAGAGCGCACCAAGACGTTGCAATCGCCCGGGGCGTGCATCGTGCCGCGTTGACGGTCCCGCGGAGGCAGGGGATGCGACAGCGGCGACGAAATCGCAAGCGTTCGCAAACTCTTGGCTATTCGCAAACATGTCCGGCCTCCCGCTACGTTGACGGCGCAATACTGACCTAGGGCGAAAATGGCCGGTATCGGGTGCCGTCTGTTCTTGTCGTAGGCGCGGAGCGCGCCGCTGTAGGCGCGAGTCCTACGGTCGCAGGGAAGCCGCTGTCGCATGCCGCCGGAGAAGGCTTATGAACATGCCGGGGGAGAGCTCCGACTTCGTCCTCCTATGTCATCGGCGCTTCCCGCTGCTTTCCCCTCGCAAGCCGCGTGCCAACGTGAGACAGCTACCCGCGGCCCAGTGATTGGTCCAAGCGCTT
>DATNNK010000181.1:0-6120 GCA_035601875.1 Casimicrobiaceae bacterium
TGTGGCCGCGGCAATCCCGTCGCGATACGCTCTCAGAGCCTCCTGCTCGCGTCCCGCTTCGGCAAGCGCCTTACCCAGCATCTTCCACGCTGCGGAGTACGTAGGGTCGAATGTGACCGCCTGTTGCAGGTGTGTGATCGCCGTGCCGGGGTCGCCGGCCCGGAGATACTCGAAACCGAGCCCAAAGCGAAGCAGTGCGCTGTCCTTGCCGCCGTCGAGCAGCTTCTGCAAACGCAGCAGAGCGGCGCTCGGTTCGGTCATTGGCGTATCAACTCTCCGCTCGCGCAATCGACGCGTCGCATGGGATAGATCACGCTCCGCGGCGCGCCGTTGAGCTTGCCTTCGACGTGCGCATAAAGCCAACCCTCGCTGGCCCGGCGATAGATGATCCGCTGAGGAAACTCATCGACCGGGTTGTCGAAGGTAAAGATTTCGCTGTCGCCGTCGCGCGTCCTGCCCGCAAGTCGAAACGATGTTTCCTTCTTGCCTGAAGGCACGGCGACGTAGAAAATGCCTTCCGGTCTCAACTCCAGCCGCAGATATTCGAAATCCTGGGTCTTGCCCTGCGACACAGTCTGGCTGACGCCGATCATCATGTCGCCGCGCAGCGGAAGCCACTCCTCGCGAAAATCGCGCTGATTGACCTTGCCGTCCCAGCAGCCGTGCAACCATCCGAACGGCTCCAGTGTTGATGCCGGGTTGGCGGGGACGGCCGTATTGGCGGGCGCAGCGGGAGCGTTGGCGGTCGCCGGATCCTGAGCAATTGCAGCAGGTGTCTGCGCCAGCGCAGGCGTCAGAGCCGAAGCCAGAGCCCAAGCGCAAGCGAGCCACCGCGCAAGCCGGAGTGGAATCCTCGGCGCGAGCGCTAAGGAGCGCGCTGGCAAGCGACGGTTCGACCGCGGGTAAATGGTGGGAAGACTCTTTTTCATTGTTGCTTGGCGATCGGCAGGTTGAGAAGCAAATTTTGCGGCTTGAGCCGGAGCCGCTGGTCGCGATCCATCGCCATCGCGAGATAGACCGGCCGACCGGCGAGGGCCGGACGCATGTCTGCCGGATTGGCAAATCGAAGCTCGAACAGACAGAGCAAGCGTTCCATGCGCTCGTCGCTGACCTCGACGCGATTGTAAAGGTCGTTCAGCACACCGCTCGCCTCCGCATCCAGCCCTACGTGCCAGACCCAGCGCGCGTCCTCGATTTCGCGCTGCGGCGCGATCGATACCTCAACCGACAGAAAATGCGCGATCCAGCGCTCCAGCACGCGAGACAGCGCGGAGAGCGACGGTTGGCCGCGATTGAGGCTGATCGCCAGGTCGAAACGTTCGTCGCGCTCCCAGTAACCGAGCGCATTCTCTTGCGACAGCACGTCGAGGTCGACAGTTCGCGCCGGCGTTTGACTCTTCTTCAGCAATTCGCCCAGACTGCCGAACCCCGCGGTCGTCGCGTACAGCTCGACCGAGCGCTCGTCCGCGGCCATCACCGCGCCGTCGTCGAGAACGCTGATCTTTTGCGACCGAAACAGCATCTCCGCGCAGCGTGCCTCGAAGGGGTCGGCTTCGTCACCCAGCATATGGCGCAGGTGTATTTGAGTCAGCTGGTGCACGAACAAGGCAGGCACGTCCACCCCGGCCCCCGCGAACAGCCCCACGTAAGCCTGTTCGAGGGTCGCGGCGCCGGCCAGGCGATCGCGAAAGCGCAGCCAGACGCGATAGTTTTCGCGCGCATCCGGATCCGTGATCGCGCTCAAATCGGTCTCGGTCACGTCGGCTCGCGGTTGCGCCAGAAGGCGATCGTGGAGGGCTCGCTCCCCCGCGCAGGATTCGAGCACCGGCACCAGCTCGGGGCGCAGGAGAAAACTTCGCAGGAACTCTTCGGTGACGACGAGCCTGCCGTCGGAATCGGCTTTGAGCAGGCGATAGCCGCAGGAGGTCCAGAATTCGGGCATGGAGAAAACGCCTTTGACGTCGATGGGGCCGCTGTGGCCGTACGCCGGCGCGCTACACGACAGGACAGACGATCGCGTATCTATTGCGCATTGCGAAAGCGCGTGACCCCCAGATCCGTCGGATCGTCATTCCCCCGAAAACGAGCCCGCAGGGCGAAGTTTCGAGGAACGGCCACGCGGGAATCCATTGGTTGTTGACGGACGCAAAATGGATCCCCGCTTGCGCGCAGACGACGACCTCGGTTGTCTTCATCGCACTATCCCAACGCTGCAAAAGACACTGGGTGCCTGCTCTCGCGGGGATGACGCGAGTTTGGGCGAAGCGGTCACTCATTTGGCGGTAATCCTCGTTAAACGCCCAGAAGCGACTTCTTCAGATCGGCCTGAACCGGCTTCTCGCCAAGCCAGACTTTGGTCAGCGCCTGATTGAACGCGTCACCACCGATATTCCCCTTGGCTTCGCCGTTCAATCCGATCCGCGTTGCACCGTCCACGAAATCGAGCGTAATGACATCTTTCTCCTTGACCTCCTTGAACGATTTCATGATCGTCGCCAGCGCATCGACCTGCGACTTCACCGCGGCGAGCTCGGCAGCGGTATTGTTTTCGGCGAGACCTTCGTTGAGCGCCTCGACGAGCTGATCCGCGGAGAGCGTGCGCAGCAAATTGAGCTGGATTCGGCGCGGACTCTTGGCCAGCACGGCGGCGAGCTCGGTGGCCTTCTGCGGCAAGTAAAGGCTCGCGACGTAGACCTTGAACACGACCCGTGTTCGTACGCCCGCGCCGTTCAAAACGAGCTCCTGTGCGCCCACCGATACCTTGTCGTCGAGCCTGACGCCTCCGACCTCGGCGGCTAGTGCAACAGCCGCAAACATACCCACTAACATGCCAACTAATTTGCCAGCTGATTTGCCAGCTAATTTGCCAGATGAGGCGGCAGCCACCACGTTAACCGTGCGGTTCATCGCTGTTCCCTGGGCCGATCGTTTACAAGGCCTCGAAAATACCCGCGGCGCCCATGCCGGTCCCTATGCACATGGAAACCATCCCGTACTTCTGCTTGCGGCGTCTCAAGCCATGCACGATGGTTGCGGTGCGCACCGCGCCGGTGGCGCCCAGCGGATGGCCGAGCGCGATTGCGCCGCCGAGCGGATTCACCTTTGTCGGGTCGAGCTTGAGCTCCTTCATGACCGCAAGACTCTGCGCCGCAAAGGCTTCGTTGAGCTCGATCCAGTCGATCTGATCCTGTGAGAGGCCGGTGCTCTTCAGGACCTTGGGAATCGCCGCGATGGGCCCGACGCCCATCACTTCCGGTGGCACGCCTCCGACCGCAAAGCCCACCCAGCGCGCCAGAGGCGAGAGATTCAGTTCCTTCAGCACTTTCTCGCTGACCAGGATGGAAGCCCCCGCGCCGTCGGACATCTGCGAGCTGTTGCCGGCGGTGACCGATCCCTTGGCCGCGAACACGGGCTTGAGCTTCGCCAGAGCGTCGGCGCTGGCGTCGGAGCGCGGACCTTCATCGCGCTCGAAAGAGCGATCCCGGGTCACGACCTTGCCCGACGCCAGATCGGGCACGTTTTCCCGGATCGGATAGGGAGAGATTTCGGACGCGAACTCGCCCGCCGCCTGCGCCGCGAGCGCTTTCTGATGGCTCGCGAGAGCAAACGCGTCCTGTTCCTCGCGCGATACTTTCCAGCCTGCGGCGACCTTCTCCGCGGTAAGGCCCATGCCGTAGGCGATGCCGAGGTTCTCGTCCTTGGCAAAGACGTCGGCATTGATGGCCAGTCGGCCGAGCATCGGGATCATGCTCATGCTCTCCGTTCCGGCGGCGATCATGATGTCGGCCTCCCCGGTGCGGATTCGATCCGCGGCGATCGACACCGCGTTCAAGCCCGACGAGCAGAAGCGATTGACGGTCATGCCGGCGACGGTATTGGGCATTCCTGCCAGCAGCAATCCGATGCGGGCGACATTCATTCCCTGCTCGTATTCCGGCATCGCGCAGCCGACGATCACGTCTTCGACCCTTCGCGGCTCGATCTGCGGCGCCTGCGCAAGCACGCTTCGCAGCACGTGCGCGAGCAGCGAGTCAGGCCGGGTGTGTCGAAAGGCGCCGCGTGGCGCCTTGCCGACCGGCGTGCGTGTCGCGGCAACGATATAGGCATCCTGCAGTTGTTTGCTCATGTCGACGGACCCCCCAAACAAGCGCCGTTACGTTAGCGTATGCGAACGTTGCGTTTCGATAAATCCGAAGCAACTACGCAGCAGGAATGTGCGTGATGCCCGATTCCTTTAATACCCAGTTCGGTTACCGTCAAAATCGGGACAAAACTCAATTGCGCAAGGGCTTCCCGGTCTTCAACGTGTGGACGACGCGCTCTTGCGTCTTCACATTCCTGAGCAGGCTCATGAACTCCCGCCGCTCCAGGGTGAGAAACCACTTCTCGTCGACCAGGCTTCCCGACTCGAGCTCGCCACCGCAGAGCACGCGCGCAATCGCCAGCCCGATCTCAAAGTCGTACCCGGAGACGAATCCGCCGTCGCGCATATTGACCAGCATCATTTCCAGGGTCGCGATTCCGGTCTTGCCGGCCACCGGTATGTTGCGCGCCGGCAGCGGCGGACGGTAAGCGCTTTCTGAGAGCGCCTGCACCTGCGCTTTCGCGACCCAGAGCAGCTCGTATGGATTGAAGATGACCACGTCCGACGGCCGCAGATAACCGATGTCTCTGCCGTCGAGTGCGCTTTTGGACACCGTCGCGGTGGCCACTTGCTGGAAATAGGTGCGCAGGAACGGAAACTGATCGAGCTGGCTGCCGTTCGCTCCGCGAGCGACTTCCTGCGCAGCGCGCACGGCGAGCTCCTTGCTTCCTCCACCGGCCGGCAAGAGCCCCACTCCTGCCTCGACCAGGCCGATATAGGATTCCAGCGCGGCGACAGTCCGGTCGCAGTGCATGATGAATTCGCAAGCGCCGCCAAGCGCCATTCCCCGTACTGCGGCGACGGTCGGAATCAAGCTGTACTTGAGCCGCTGCGCGGTGAGCTGAAACTTGGCGACCACTGCTTCGACCTGATCCCACTTCTCCGCTTGCACCGAGGGCATTACCGACGCCAGGTTTGCCCCTACCGAAAACGGCTCGCGCGTCTGCCAGATAACGAGTCCACGCCAGTTTTTCTCGGCCTCGGCAATTGCAGCGAGAAGCCCATCGAGCACGTCTTCGCCGATGGTGTTCTGCTTGCTCTTGAATGACGCGATGGCGATGTCGTCGCCGGTGTGCCACACGCGGACCGCGTCGGTTTCCATGATCGTCGTGCCGGGCGGCCACTTCTCGCCCAGGACCGGATCGGGATAGTATTGACGGCGATAGGCGGGAAGGGTCGAGCGCGGCTTGAATACGTTTTCCGCGGCCGAATAGGCGCCTTCGCGCGCATGAACGCCGCTCGCCGCCGGACCTTCGCTCACCCATTGCGGCAGCGGCACGCTGGCAAGCGTCTTGCCCGCGGCGATGTCGTCGGCAATCCAGCGCGCCACTTCCTTCCAGCCGGCGGCCTGCCAGATCTCGAACGGGCCCATCTGCCAGCCAAAGCCCCAGCGGATCGCAAAATCGACGTCGCGCGCGTTGTCGGCGATGGCGGCGAGATGATAGGCGCAGTAATGAAAAAGATCGCGAAAAATGGCCCACAGGAACTGCGCCTGAGGGTCGCTGCTTGCCCGCAACTTGGCAAACTTTTCCGTGGGGTTCTTCAGCGCGAGGATTTCGGCGACGGGCGGATCGATCCCACCCGAGGAAGAACGGTATGACAAGGTCGCCAAATCCAGCACCTGTATTTCCTTGCCGACCTTCTGAAAGACGCCGGCCTTGGTCTTCTGCCCGAGTGCACCCTTGTCTATCAGCGCCTTGAGCCACGCCGGCGCCTGGTAATACTGGTGCCATGGATCGTCGCGCAGGGTCTGGTCCATGGTCGCGATGACGTGCGCCATGGTGTCAAGGCCGACGACGTCGGCCGTCCGATAGGTCGCGCTTTTCGCGCGGCCGATCGCCGGCCCGGTCAGCGCGTCAACGACGTCGAAGCCGAGGCCGAACGCTTCCGTATGCGCCATCGTCGCCAGCATCGAGAACACGCCCACGCGGTTCGCCACAAAGTTCGGCGTGTCCTTCGCGCGTATCACTCCCTTG
>DATNNK010000182.1:0-3714 GCA_035601875.1 Casimicrobiaceae bacterium
GGCAATGTTGGACGGCGCGATGCCGCAAGCCTCGATGTAGGATGCATAGCCGATCCCGCGCAGCAGCCCTCGCTTGGCGGCGTCGGCCTTGCGTGCGCCGAAACCCTTGACGTCGGCCATCTTCATCGCCTCGTCGAGGCAGGCGTCGTAACCGCCGATGTCGTACATCAGCGCGACCGGCGTCTGATAAGGAAAGTTGCGAATGAAGTTGCGCCGCCGGAGCTCGTCCTGCGCGATGCCCGTTTCCACCGCTGCCGCGTGCACCAGACGCTCGACCACATAGGTCGCCTCGGGCCGACCCGCGCCGCGATAGGCGTCGACCGGCGCCGTATTGGTGAACACCGCCGTCACTTCGCAATAAATCACCGGCGTCGTGTACTGGCCGGCAAGGAGCGTCGCGTACAGAATGGTCGGAATACACGACGCGAAGGTGGAAAGATACGCGCCCATCGCCGCGGTCGTAGTGACGCGCATGCCCAGGAACTTGCCGTCCGTGTCGAGCGCAAGCTCGGCGTGGGTGACATGATCGCGGCCGTGCGCGTCAGACAGAAACGCCTCGCTTCTATCGGCGGTCCACTTGATCGGACGATTGACCTTTTTCGAGGCCCAGACCATCGCGGTCTCTTCGGGATAGAGGTAGATCTTGGAGCCGAAGCCGCCGCCGACGTCGGGCGCGATGACGCGCACTTTGGTTTCCGGCAGGCCGAGCACGAACGCGGTCATCAGCAGCCGTTCGACGTGCGGATTCTGACTTGTGACGTAAAGGGTGTAGCTTTCGTCGGCGCGGTCGTAGCTCGCGACCGCGGCGCGCGGCTCGATGGCATTGGGGATCAGCCGGTTGTTGACGATATCGAGCTTGGTGACGTGCGCCGCCTTGGCGAATGCGGCGTCGGTCGCGGCCTTGTCGCCCAGCGCCCAAGTGTAGCAGCGGTTGCCCGGCGCGCCATCGTGGATCAGCGGTGCGCCCGCTTTCAGCGCGTCGGCCGGATCGACGACCGCCGGCAGAACTTCGTAATCGACGACAATCAACTCGGCGGCGTCCTTCGCCTGGGCCAGCGTTTCGGCGATGACCAGCGCCACACCGTCGCCGACGTAGCGCACCTTGCCTTGCGCCAGCACCGGATGCGGCGGCTCGTTCATCGGCTTGCCGTCGGTGCCGGTGATAAGCCAACCGCACGGTAAACCGTTGACGCCGGTCAAGTCGTCGCCGGTGAAGATCGCGACCACGCCTTGGGCAGCCTTCGCCTTGCTGCTGTCGATGCCGCGGATCCGCGCGTGCGCATGCGGCGAGCGCAAAAAATACGCCCAAGTCTGGCGGTGCTCATTGACGTCGTCGGTGAAGCGTCCGGCGCCGGTGAGAAAGCGGTAGTCCTCCTTGCGGCGAACCGGTTGTCCGATGCTGGAAAGATCGCTGGCGCCCATGGCTATTTCCCCATCGCGGCGGCGCCCTGCTTCACCGCCTTGACAATGTTGTGATAACCGGTGCAGCGGCACATATTGCCTTCGAGCTCGGCGCGGATCGTCGCCTCGTCTGCGTTCGGATGTCGCGCCACCAGATCGATCGCGCTCAGGACCATGCCGGGTGTGCAGAAGCCACACTGCAGTCCGTGACAGTCCTTGAACGCCGCCTGCATCGGATGCAGCTCGCCATTCGCAGCCGCGAGGCCTTCGATGGTGCCTATGGTCGAGCCATTGGCTTGCACCGCGAGTATCGTGCATGACTTGACGGCGACGCCGTCGACAAGCACGGTGCACGCACCGCACTGCCCGGTGTCGCAGCCGACATGCGTTCCGGTCAGGCGCAGATCATTGCGAATGAATTCGACCAGCAGCGTGCGCGGGTCGACCTCCGCATCGACTTTCTTGCCGTTGACTGTAAGTGACAGCGAGATGGACACGCGCATCCTCCTTCGGTTGGACGCCGCCTGGAATGATCGCTGGCGGATCGTGCGGCGACGGCGTGGCTAGGATACTCCGCGTCAAAGAACGCGGCAACGTGAGTACGCTAGAGATTGCCGATGTACTGCGACAGATTCTCGATGTCGGCGTCAGACAGGGTCGCGGCGACGGATGTCATGTTGCCCGCGTCGTTGGTGCGGCGGCGCCCCTTGAAGTCGGCCAATTGTTTTTTCACGTATTGCGGCCACTGCCCGGCAACACGGGGTATCTCATTCTGTCCGACAAACCCACCCAAGTGGCACATCGGACAGAGCACAGCGTCGGCAACCTTGCGGCCCGCCTCGACCTTGGCGCCGTCAGCCTGGAACTTGATCGGCAATAGTTTCTGCGCCGCGAAAAACTGGCCGAGCTGGATCATGTCGTCGCGCGAGAGGTTGGCCGCCATCGGCGACATCTGCGGATCGCTGCGGCGGCCCTCGTTGAAATCCTTGAGCTCGATATAGATGTACCTCCAGGTCTGGCCAGCGAGGATCGGATAGTCCGGATTCTGCGAATTGCCGTCCGGCCCGTGGCAGGCGAAGCAGGGCTGCGCTTTTTCGCGCGCGGCGGCCATTTGCGACGCGTCGAGCTGAGCCCGTGCCGGCAGCGCGAACGCCAGCGCCAGGAGAATCACCAACGATGGTTTAGGCATGTCCTCAAAATAAAAACGGCCACTCCGCGAAAAGCGAAGTGGCCGCGTCGGTTTGCAGGTGCGGCTATTGCAGCGCAAACACGAACACGCTGTTGCCGCGCTTGGCGTCGATCTGATTGTTACCGCCGGCTGCAACCGCGATGTACTGGGTCCCGCCGACCATGTAAGAGACCGCGGGAGCGTTGACGCCGGCGCCGCAGTTGTATTTCCACAACTCCTTGCCGGTCTTGGCATCGAAAGCCTTGAACCATCCGTTCGCCTCGCCGTTGAAGACCAGGTCTCCCGCGGTGGCGAGCACTCCGCCGATCAGCGGCTGCGGCGTCTTCACGCCCCAGGCCACTTTGCCCGTGTCGAGGTTCACCGCCACCAGGCGCCCCCACTGCTCTTCGCTGGGAATGGTCTTGAACGCGCCGCCCAGCCACAGCTTGCCGCCGGGGTATGGCACCTCCTCGACGTGGTAGGTCATCGGCTGATGCAGATTCGCCGCGTATGCGAGGCGCAAGCCCGGGTTGACGGCCAGCGGCGACCATTCGACGCCGCCGTTCGCGCCCGGGAGCATGCGCGCGCCGTCCTTGGTCGGAAGCACCCACATGTTTTCCTGCGGGATCATCGCCTCGGAAAAGCGGATCAGCTTGCCGGTATTGCGCTCGTGCACGTAGATGTGGCCGGTCTTTCCGCCGTGAATCACGACGTCGACCATCTTGCCGCTGCCATCCCTCGCCTGCGTAAGGACCGGCGGGCTCACCGCATCGAGATCCCATACGTCGTGCGCGATGTACTGGTAGTGCCACTTGTAGGTGCCCTTGTCCAGATCGACCGCCACCATCGAATCGGTGTACAGGTTGTCGCCCGGACGGATCGCGCCGTAGAGATCGGGCGACGGATTGCCGACCACGAAAAATACCGTGCGCGACTTCTTGTCGATCGCCGGCGTCATCCATACGCCGCCGCCGAGCTTCTCGTAGAACGAACTATCCTTGGCGAACGCGGCTTTTTCCGCGTCGATATTGCGGTGCATGTCGCGGCCGGTCGCATCCTTGGGATTCCAGACGCCTTCGTGGCCTTTTTCCGGGATCGTGTTGAATGTCCACAGAAGCTTGCCGTCCTTGGCGTCGAATGCCTTG
>DATNNK010000183.1:0-2676 GCA_035601875.1 Casimicrobiaceae bacterium
TCGAGAGCCAGATACTTCCCATCGCCGACCTCGAAGGCGAGGTCGAAAAGCGCGAGTACCCATGGGACTACATTTATGAGCCGGACGCCAAGACGGTGCTCGAGGGATTGCTCACGCGCTACATCGAATCGGTCATTTTCCAGGCCGCCAACGAGAACATCGCGTCGGAGCAGAGCGCGCGCATGGTCGCGATGAAGGCTGCGTCGGACAACGCGGGAACGATCATCGATGAGCTGCAATTGATCTACAACAAGACGCGGCAGGCGGCGATCACCAAGGAAATCTCGGAGATCGTCGCGGGCGCGGCGGCAGTATGAAATGCATCGGGCGCGGCTAACGTGAGCGAAGCGAACGCTACGACGAGACCAGATCCGCGAAGGGCGGCGGCGGTCTGAAAAATGAATCTTGAATCGGGGAAGGCATTATGAAAGAAGGAACCATCGTCCAATGCATCGGCGCGGTGATCGACGTGGAGTTTTCACGCGAGCATCTGCCCAAGATCTATGACGCGCTGACGCTCGAAGAGGCCGGGCTTACGCTCGAGGTCCAGCAGCAGCTGGGCGACGGCATCGTGCGGACCATCTGCCTGGGATCCTCCGACGGACTGCGGCGGGGCATGAAGGTACAGAACTCCGGTGCGCCGATCATGGTCCCGGTCGGGCCAAAGACGCTGGGCCGGATCATGGATGTGCTCGGTCGCCCAATCGACGAAGCGGGCCCTGTGGGCGCCGAGAAAACGATGTCGATCCATCGCGATGCGCCGGCATTCGAGGAGCTTTCGCCCTCGACGGAGCTGCTGGAGACCGGAATCAAGGTGATCGACCTGGTGTCCCCGTTCGCGAAGGGCGGCAAGGTCGGGCTCTTCGGCGGCGCGGGCGTGGGCAAGACCGTGAACATGCTGGAGCTCATCCGCAATATCGCCATCGAGCACAGCGGCTTTTCGGTTTTCGCCGGCGTCGGCGAGCGCACGCGCGAAGGCAACGACTTCTACCACGAGATGAAGGAGTCGAACGTCCTCGACAAGGTGGCGATGGTTTATGGACAGATGAATGAGCCGCCTGGAAACCGCCTCCGGGTTGCGCTTACCGGACTGACCATGGCGGAATATTTTCGCGACGAAGGCCGCGACGTCCTCTTCTTCGTCGATAACATCTATCGCTACACGCTTGCCGGGACTGAAGTCTCGGCGCTCTTGGGCCGCATGCCGTCGGCGGTAGGCTATCAGCCGACGCTCGCCGCGGAAATGGGCGCCCTGCAGGAACGCATTACGTCGACCAAGACCGGCTCGATCACCTCGGTGCAGGCGATCTACGTGCCAGCCGATGACCTGACCGATCCGTCGCCGGCGACCACCTTCGGCCACCTCGACTCGACGGTGGTGCTATCGCGCGATATCGCCTCGCTCGGCATCTACCCCGCGGTCGACCCGCTGGATTCAACCTCGCGTCAGCTCGATCCCAACGTTGTCGGCGAAGAGCACTACACGACTGCCCGGCGCGTCCAGCAGACCCTGCAGCGCTACAAGGAGCTGCGCGACATCATCGCCATTCTGGGAATGGACGAGCTTTCTCCCGAGGACAAGCTTGCGGTGGCGCGGGCGCGGAAGATTCAGCGCTTTCTGTCGCAGCCGTTTTTCGTCGCCGAAGTCTTCACCGGCTCACCCGGAAAATTCGTTTCGCTCAAGGACACGATCCGCGGTTTCAAGGCCATCGTCGATGGCGAATTCGATCATCTGCCGGAACAGGCGTTTTACATGATAGGCGGCATCGAAGAGGCCGTCGAAAAGGCGAAGACGCTGCAATAACTTTCTCTCGCGGGGAACCCAATGGCCAATACCATTCACGTCGATGTCGTCAGCGCCGAGGAGTCGATCTACTCCGGCGACGCGGAATTCGTCGTGCTTCCCGGGGTCATGGGTGAACTTGGTATTTATCCGCGGCACACGCCGCTCATCACTCAGATCAAGCCGGGGGTCGTTCGCATCAAGGTGCCCGGACAGGCGGAAGAACAGATCGTCTACGTCCAGGGCGGATTTCTGGAAGTCCAGCCCGATGTGGTCACGGTCTTGTCGGACACGGCGATCCGGGCCCGGGACTTGGACGAGGCCAAGGCGCTCGAGGCCAAACGCCTCGCGGAGGAGACGATCCAAAACAGGACATCCAAGGCAGACATCGCGATGGCCGAGGGTGAGCTTGCCGGCGCGGTGGCCCAGCTGGCGGCGATCCGCCGCCTGCGCCGGCGAAGCTAGCACTTACTTAGCCAACGGGCGGCGCTGCCGCCCTTTTCACGCCCGGTGGCAGCGCTTGTTGTTGGCAACGGCGCCGTGGCAAGCGCATAATTGCTGCATTGCAACATGAGGGCGGAATTCAATGGCCAATCTCAACAAGACAATCGACCGGGCGGCAAGCATTTCGCGCGACGTCGCTACGCGCCTGGAGCGGCGCATGCGCAAGGCATTCGCGATCTACGGCCAGCGTACCCAAGAGGCGGGCGCGAGACAGGTGGAGCAGGCAAACCGCGCCTGGACGCCGTGGGACCTCTGGCGAGAGAGTGCCGAGTATGCGGTCGATTTCGGGCAGCGGTCCGCGCTCTTTTGGGACACGCTGCGTCAGCGCGGCAACGCTTACATCGAGCACGAGCGAGCCGGCAAGCCGCCGTTACTCGCGTACAAGTACG
>DATNNK010000184.1:0-2494 GCA_035601875.1 Casimicrobiaceae bacterium
CCTTCGTCGGTGGTGACGAGGATGGCGGTCTTGCTCCAGATTGTAGAATTGGCCTTCGCCTTGGTGACCAATTGCATCACGAACCCCTCCAGCGCCGCTACCGTGGAATACGCGGGATGGCCTGACTCGGGGTTGGGCGGAATCACGAACGACACCGCGGGTAAGGTTTGTTCGTCGTCGAGATCACGAAACAACGCGTCCACACCTTGCAGGTTGCTGCGCAGCGACGTGGTCATCACCGCGGCCGAATGGGTGAGCGGGTCACAGATCGAGCAATAAAGGTCCTTGTCGATTGCGCCGCCGATGCGTCCGCCGCTGTACCATTTCCAGGAAACATTTGCTTTCGCGAGCGCGGTTCCGATGTTGGGAGCGACCTGCGGGGGCACGATGAATTTTGCGCTACCTAGCTCCTTCGGCGTGCCGTCGAATGTATAGCCGGTATCGTAGTTGTTGACCAGGTAGTAGCTGCCCGGCGCGCAGTTGCCATCCTTGAACACCTTGTACGGCAGCGTTGCAAGATAGTCCCGGATGGTCTTGACGCCTGGCTGCATCGCGTCGGCGCAGGCGACATACGATCCGCTGCGATAGCCCGAGTGCGTATACCAGTTGTTGGTGCCGGGGCGAGGGTCCGGATTCTCGATCTGCGACGACGGCGGGACCGCGGGCTGCCCGCCGCTGAGATAGACCGCGGCGTGGCCGGTGCTGAGCGCGACAAAATTGGCGCCGGTGCCGCCCATCACCGACTGGTGATAGTTGTCCGCTATGGCGAAGTTCTGCGCCAGTTCGCGGAAGTAGGGTGCGTCGCCATGGCTCATGCTGTAGAAGCCCATGGCGACGCCGCCTTGGTTGGTGCCCGAAAGAGGATCGTCGCGCTTGCGCGAGCCTTCGCCGGAAGTAAGACCGACCCAGGTAAACAAATCCTTTTTTCCACCGTCGATCTGCTGCCACATCTGGAAAAAGCGGTGCACTGGATCGCCCACCGCGGCGGTGTATGGCGCGTAGCGCGTGATCCGGAAAGGTCCGTTCGGAAGATCCGCCGGAAAGCGACTGTCGGGCGCGTAGTGAGGGAGGTCCTTTGCATAATTAGTGCTGGGTTGCGGCAAGACGGCGAACGCTGCGCCGGTGGGCGGCGTTACCGAATAACGATCGCGAATACTGGCCTCGCGCTGCGCGGCTTCGGCGAAACGCGGCCCCGGACCGCCGTCCTTGTTGACGATTCCGCGCGAGAGCAGGTTGCCGACCGATTGGCCCGCGGCGGGCTCGTAGGTCGCGAACAGGTTATCGAAGCTCAGGTTCTCTCCGACGACGACGATCAGATGCTCGATCGGTGTCACCGTGGCTCGCGGCGCACCGGGCGGCGCCACAATGGTCTCGGCATGCACCCAGGCGATGGCAAGGATTGCTGATGCGATGCAGGGTGCCAATGGCAGGCTCATGGCATGGGCGACGCCAAGCTGGTGGGCAATGTCGCGGCAACACTTATGCGAGCGCGCGAGCCCAATATGCTAGCCTAGCTTGTCACTTCACGTCGTGCTTATGATCGTGGCCTTGGTCGGTAGGCGCTGATTCTCGCTTTGTTTCATGGGGCAGAAGTGTCTGCCTTGCTAGCGGGTTGAGGCCGCATGGGTTTTGTGTGCGCTGGCGTCGATCGCCTTCGCGTCGCGATCTTCAAGCGCGGAAAAGGAGGCCCAAGGTCCAGCATGGAACCGCCGAGACTCGACATCGCCCTCGCGACTGCATTACGCCGCAGCCTGGCAAGTTGCCTGCTGTTTGTTGCGGCCGTGGTGTTGCTGGTCGAAGAATGGCTCTGGGAAAAAAGCACCGCTGTCGCGGCGCGCTTGGGACGGCTGCCGCTGCTGTCCGATATCGAGTCATGGATACGCCGGCGCGAAAAATGGTCAGCGCTTGCGCTGTTCGTCGCGCCCGTCGTGGTGATCTACCCGTTCAAGGCATTGGCGCTATACGCGATGGCCCGGGGTTACGTAACCGGCGGCGTGACGGCATTCATCCTCGCCAAGCTCGTCGCGACCGCGGTATTTGCGCGGCTTTATCAGCTCACCGAGCATGCGATCATTCAGTTCCCTTGGGTGCGCCGGACGCGCGCCGCGTTCCGCAGGGGCCGAGCCTTCGTTCACGCCTGGCTCAACGCTCAGCCGCCCTACCGGCGCGCACGCGTGCTGATTCGGGGCAGCTCACAGCGCATCAAGCATCGTTATCGGGTGGCGTATCGGCTGCAGCGACAGCGCCGCGGCGCTGCGGTGCGCGCTTGGGCTTCGAGAGCCGCGCGCAGAAGGGACGCCGGGCAGTCGCACCCTGACGTAACCGGCGGGCATGATGTCGTTCACTCGCGATGGAGGCCCGGCGCGAGGCGCAGGCGGTCGAGAACGTCTTGAAGGTCACGCCAAACCGCGGGTGTGCGGCGCGACGTCCCAATGCAACTACGGCGGGGGGTCGGCCCGATCGCAGCCCATCCGTTTGAGGTTCAGTTCGAACA
>DATNNK010000185.1:0-3799 GCA_035601875.1 Casimicrobiaceae bacterium
CCTGGTCGGGACCTACGTGCTGTCGCATGGTTATTACGACGCGTACTACCTGAAGGCACAGCAGGTGCGGCGGCTGATCGCCGACGACTTCCGGAAGGCGTATCAGCGCTGCGACGTGATCGTCGGCCCGACCTCGCCGACAACGGCGTTCTGCATCGGCGACAACATCGATGACCCGCTGAAAATGTACCTGAACGATATCTTCACGATCGCCAGCAACCTCACTGGCACGCCGGCCATTTCGATTCCCTGCGGTTTCGATGGAAAGGGATTGCCGATCGGCCTGCAAATCCAGGGCAATGCCTTCGCCGAGGCGCAAATTCTGAACGTCGCGCATCGCTACCAGCAGACGACCGATTGGCACCGGCGCGTCCCCGCGGGCTTCGCGCCATGATGTGGGAAGTCGTCATCGGGCTCGAGACGCACGCCCAGCTCTCGACCGCATCGAAGATTTTTTCGGGCGCGTCCACTGCCTTCGGCGCGGTGCCGAACAGTCACGCGTCCGCGGTCGACATCGCGCTGCCCGGCGTCCTGCCGGCATTGAACAAGGGCGCGGTCGAGCGGGCGATCCGATTCGGCCTGGCGGTAGGCGGCTCGATCAATCGGCGCAGCGTGTTCGCGCGCAAGAATTACTTCTACCCCGATCTGCCGAAGGGCTACCAAATATCGCAATATGAGATTCCTGTCGTGCAGGGCGGCTCGATCGCGATCGTTTCGCAAACGCGCGGCGCGATCGACGTCGCGCTGACTCGTGCGCATCTCGAAGAGGATGCCGGGAAGTCGCTGCACGAAGACTTTCACGGCATGACCGGCATCGACCTGAACCGGGCCGGGACGCCGTTGCTGGAGATCGTCTCCGAGCCGGATCTGCGAAGTGCGGAAGAAGCGGTTGCCTACGCCAAGACGCTGCATTCGCTCGTCAGGTGGATCGGTATCTGTGACGGCAACATGCAGGAAGGCAGCTTCCGCTGCGACGCCAACGTGTCGGTGCGCCGTGCCGGCGCCACGCTCGGGACGCGATGCGAAATCAAGAACCTCAACAGCTTCCGCTTCATGCACCAGGCGATCGAGTTCGAAGTCCGTCGCCAGATCGAATTGATCGAGGACGGCGGCAAAGTGATTCAGGAAACGCGCTTGTACGATCCCGACAACAACGAGACGCGGCCGATGCGCAGCAAGGAGGACGCGCAGGATTACCGCTACTTTCCCGATCCGGATCTGCCGCCGCTGGTGATCGACGACGCCTGGATTGAGCGGATCGGCGCCGAGATGCCGGAGCTACCGGAGCCGATGGCGCATCGATTCGTCGCCGACTATAGCGTCCCGCTGACGGACGCCGTCCAGTTGACCATGAGCAGGGAGTTAGCGCGTTATTTCGAGTCGACGGTGCAGGCGCCCGTCGGCGTGCACTTGAGCGGCAAGACCGCGGCAAACTGGATCCTTGGCGAGATCACGGCCAGACTAAACCGCGACGGAATCGAGATCGAACAGGCTCCGGTGCGACCCAATGAGTTCGCACAACTGCTCGCGCGCTTTCAAGACAACACGATTTCAGGAAGTATCGCCAAAGACGTTCTCGACGCGATGTGGAACGGCGAAATCGGTGGCGACGCCGACGCGATCATCGCCGCCAAGGGACTGCGGCAGATCTCCGACAGCGGCGCAATCGAGAAAATTGTCGACGACGTGCTCGCCGCGAACCCCGCGATAGTCGCCGAATATCAGGCTGGCAAGCAAAAAGCGTTCAATTCGCTCGTCGGCAAGACGATGGCGGCGACCAAAGGCAAGGCCAATCCGGCGCAGGTCAACGCGATTCTCAAACGCAAACTTGCTGGTTAGTCGGCTACGACATCAGCGCCTTGTAGCGCAGCCGGTGCGGCCGCGCGCCTTCTTCGCCCAGCCGCTTTTTCTTGTCGGCTTCATACTCCTGATAGTTCCCTTCGAAGAAATTGACCTGCGAATCGCCCTCGAACGCGAGAATGTGCGTGGCGATGCGATCAAGGAACCAGCGGTCGTGTGAGATCACCATCACGCTGCCGGCGAACTCGAGCAGCGCATCTTCGAGCGCGCGCAGCGTCTCGACATCGAGGTCGTTCGAGGGCTCGTCGAGCAGCAGCACGTTGCCGCCCTTCAACAGCGTGATCGCCAGATGCAGTCGGCCCCGCTCGCCACCCGATAGCTGGCCGACGTTTTTCTGCTGATCGACGCCCTTGAAATTGAAGCGGCCCAGATACGCGCGCGACGGCATTTCGAATTTGCCGACCGTCAGGATATCGAGTCCTCCCGAGACCGCTTCCCAGGCAGTCTTGCCGTCGGGCAGAGCCTCGCGCGACTGATCGACCACGGCAAGCTTCGCGGTCGAGCCGATGACGATCTTTCCCTTGTCCGGCTTTTCGGCGCCGGTAATCATCCGGAACAACGTCGACTTGCCCGCGCCGTTGGGCCCGATGACGCCCACGATCGCGCCGGGCGGAACGCTGAAGCTCAAGTTGTCGATCAGCAGCCGCTCACCATAGCCCTTGCTGACGCCGTGAAATTCGATCACCTGGTTGCCGAGCCGCTCAGCGACCGGGATGAAGATTTCCTGCGTCTCGTTACGCTTCTGGTGCTCGTGGCTGGAGAGCTCCTCGAAACGCGCGATTCGCGCCTTGCTTTTCGCCTGCCGGCCCTTTGGGTTGGTGCGCACCCATTCGAGCTCGGTGTGCATCGCCTTGATGCGCGCTGATTCCTGCTTCGCCTCGGTCTGCAGGCGCGCTTCCTTCTGTTCGAGCCACGAGCTGTAGTTGCCCTTCCATGGGATACCGTGCCCGCGATCGAGCTCGAGTATCCATTCGGCGGCGTTGTCGAGAAAGTAACGATCGTGCGTGACCGCCATCACCGTTCCGGGAAATCGCAGCAGGAACTGCTCGAGCCATTCGACGCTTTCGGCGTCGAGGTGGTTGGTCGGCTCGTCGAGCAGCAGCATGTCGGGCCTGGACAAGAGCAAGCGGCAGAGCGCGACGCGTCGTTTTTCACCGCCGGACAGCTTGCCGATCTTCGCCTCCCACGGCGCCAACCGGAGCGCGTCGGCGGCGATTTCCATTTGCACGTCGGTGTCCGCACCCGCGGTGGCGATGATCGCTTCGTATCTGGCCTGCTCGGCGGCGAGCTTGTCGAAGTCGGCGTCAGGTTCGGCGTATGCGGCGTAGATGTCCTCGAGCTTCTGCTTGGCGTCGAATATCTCGCCCAGGCCCTCCTCGATCGTTTCGCGCACCGTCTTGTCCGGTGCGAGTTGCGGTTCCTGCGGCAGGTAGCCAATGCGCATGTTCGGCATCGGCACCGCTTCGCCTTCGTACTCCTTGTCCTCGCCCGCCATGATGCGCAAGAGGCTCGATTTGCCGGAGCCGTTCATCCCCAGCACGCCGATCTTGGCGCCGGGAAAGAACGACAGCGAGATGTCCTTCAGGATCACCCGCTTGGGCGGCACGATCTTGCCGACCCGGTTCATGCTGTAGACGTATTGCGCCATTTTCGTGCCGGCGGGAAAAGTCAAAGGCGCTGATTATCGCATCGGCGGATGGCACCAACCCGGCGGCGGCCTTGAAAACGACAAGGGCGACCCGCGGGCCGCCCTTCCTGTGGCGCAACTGCTAACTTGTTGCGCTATTTTGTCGCTGTCGCCGACGAGCCTTTGCTTGGCGGCGCCGGCGGCGTGTTCGCGGCCGCGGGGGGCGAGGGCTTTCCTTGATCGGCCCTGATTTCGCGCCAGCGCAGCTTGTCGCTCTCGTACTTGGCGTTGATCGCGGTTATTTCCGAGCGT
>DATNNK010000186.1:0-11028 GCA_035601875.1 Casimicrobiaceae bacterium
CTCTGCGTGGTCGCGGGGAGTTGCTCGACGATCGCAATGTTGCTCGAAGCAGACGGTGAAGCGTTTCTCGATTCACAGGGTGTACGATATCTTGCGATCACCGAGGATGGAACTTTGACTGGGCCATTTGCTCCTATCCACCACCGCTGATCCGAGCACGCGGTATATCATTCGCACGGGGCCTAGCAGCGCCGAGGTACGGCTGTGTCGGACCGCCCGATCGACAGGGTTCACGAGGTCGTGCAATCCGTCGCGAGACGACCGGCCAACGTCACCGGGGAACCGAATGCCCGCTCCACTGCTAAACGATCATGCAAGGAATTAATGCGGACCTGGCAACAGCAATGACCCCAATGCCGATCGCGCACGACCTTGTCCAGCATTCAAAACGCGGCTTGCTGGCATGCGGCGGAACATTGCGGCGCGGGCGCTGACAGATTCGCGGCACGTAGTGATCTCGCTGCGTCTTTTGCGCAATTTTGCTGCGTCCATTATCGTTCAAGGCACACTGGCATTTCTTGCCCGGTTAGCACCCGCATCATTGATCTTTTTCACCGCGCTGCCGGTATTCGCCGACGCCGACGACGCTGCGCGTTACCGGGTCGAAATCGACGCGCCTTCGTCGGTCAAAGCGGCCGTGGAAGGCGGCCTCGATCTCGTGCGATGGCAAACCTATGCCGGATTGACAGCGGAGCTGCTCGAGCTGCTGATCACCGACGCCAAGGCTCAGGCCGGCGACGGAGCAGCAGCGCAAGGGTACTTCGCGGCAGTCGTGAGCGGGTCGCTCGACAACACCACGACGCCGCCGACGGTGCGAATTCGCGTCGAGCCCGGTGAGCCAACGCGGGTCGTGGAGGTGTCGATCGAGGTGACTGGCGCGGTGATCGAAGCACCCGGCGGCGCGGACGCGGTGGCGGCAATGCAAGCCACGTGGCTACTGCCTCGAGGTGCCGTCTTCAGGCAGGCCGACTGGATCGCCGCGAAAGTGGCTGCGGTGCAAACACTCGCCGCCAGCCGCTATGCCGCGGCAAAGCTTGTCAGCAGCGAAGCCGATATCGACCCCGACACTCACGCCGCGCACCTTCGGCTGACCATCGACAGCGGACCGCCTTTTCGCTTCGGGGCGCTCGAGATATCGGGCCTCGAGAAGTATGCCGAGACGACCGTTCGCAACCTGGCGACATTTGCGGCGGGCGACTGGTACAGCACCGAGGCCCTCAAGGAATTCGTGCGCCGCCTGAATGCGACCGGTTACTTCGCCAGCGCTCAGGCCACGGTCGCGCCGGATCCGGCGTATGCCGAAGGCGCTCCGGTCAAGGTCGCGCTAATCGAAGCGCCGACCAAGAAATTCAGCGGCGGTGTCGGCTTCGCGACCGATGTCCTCTATCGGGCACAGCTGAGTTTCGACAACGTCAACCTCGACGGCCGCGGCCTGCAGTTTCGAAGCGATCTTCGGGTCGACTCGAAGCAACAGGACGCTACCGTGAAGTTCACGCTGGCTCCACGCACGCCGGCATACACCGATTCATTCATCGCCAAGCTCGATCACACCGATATCTCCGGACTCAGCACTAAGGATCTCGCCTTCGGATGGACACGACAAACCGCCGATGCGCGCAACCAAACTACCTACTCGACGTTCTACTACGTCTCGAAGCAGGAGCCGCCCAATGTCGTGCTGGAACATTCGCACGCGTTGTACGCCGAAGTGGGACACGCGTGGCGCCGCGTCGATGATCTGCGGGCGCCGACCCAGGGGTATGCGTTCAGCGCGCAACTGGGCGGCGGCCCGCCGGCCGTGTCGACGCGCGCCTTCGGACGCGGCATCGCGCAACTCGCCGGATGGGTTCCGCTCGACATCAAGACTCAGCTCGCGCTTCGCGCCGAAGCCGGCGCGGTCATCGCATCGACGTCGGACGGCATCCCGGCGCCGCTATTGTTCCGCACCGGAGGCGACACGACGGTGCGCGGTTATGCCTTTCAGAGTCTTGGCCCGCGCGTCGGCGGCGCCACCGTCGGCGGGCGCTATTACGCCCTTGCCAGCGCTGAGGTCGTGCGCTGGATTGGCGCGTCGTGGGGCATCGCGGTATTTGTCGATGCCGGTAACGCGGCGGATCGCGTACACGATCTTAAGCCGGTATACGGCTACGGCGTGGGCGGCCGGCTGCGAACCCCGATCGGCCCCTTTCGTCTCGACTTGGCCTACGGCGAAGCGGCAAAGAGCGTGCGCGTGCATTTGTCGGTAGGACTCTCGTTCTGATGACTGCGCGCCGTGGCATGATCGTGATGATTGCCGGGTTGGGAGCGCTCGCGCTTCTGACCGGCCTGCTGATCGGCGGCGCGGTATGGTTCCTGTCGAGCGAATCCGGATTGCGATGGGCCGTCGAACAGGCCCGCTCGCGCACCGGAGGAAAATTGACGATCGAGGGAACCGCCGGTTCGCTTGCCGGCACGACGCGCATTGCGCGGCTGACCTACACCGACAAGGATTTGGTTTTCGTCGCGGCAAACGTCGAATTCACGTGGTCGCCGCGCGCGCTTTTTTCGCGCAGCGTGGTTATCGATTCCCTGAGCGCCTCCCAGATCACCCTGGAAATCAAGGCGGGTGATAACGTCAACGCGCCGCCCGTTTCACTGGCCTTGCCCTGGTCGATCGACGTGCGGCGCGCCTCCGTCGAACACCTGGACGTGGCGAGCGGCGGCAATCGCTGGCGTTTCGCGCGCCTGGCTTTTCGATATGCGGGCGGCGACAAGCGCCACGCATTGGATGAGCTCGCATTCCACAGCGATTGGGGAGATCTAAGCGGCAACATCGCGATCGACGCGGCTCCTCCCTTTGTCACGACCGGGAGCATAAGCTTCCTGGCATCCGATGCACTCAAGCGCGCCAAGGCGGCCCTCGCGATCGCCGGCGACCTGACGACGCTCGTCTTTTCGGGGGACGTGTCCGCCGTCGGCGCCCGCGCCGGCGGCACGGCGCGGATTTCTCCCTTCGACGAGCGCTGGCTGCGAGGGTTCGCGTTGGCGGCTGCCGACGTCGACCTCGCGCTATTCGACGCGCGAATTCCCAAAACAGCCCTCTCGCTGACAGCCGAGGGCGCAAGCAGCGAACGCGGACAGGTGCGCGGCAAGTTCGCGGCGCGCAACGCAGACGCCGGAACGTTAGACAGCAAACGATTGCCGATCCTGGCGTTGTCCTCATCGTTCGAATTCGCCGCGGGCACTGCTACCCTGGAGGCGCTCGAGGCTACGCTCGGCGGCAGCGGTCGCGTCGCCGGAAACGTCCGCGTGGGCGGCGACGAAGCGCGCTGGAATCTGAGCGTTGGCGAGCTCGATCTCAAGAGCATCGCTTCCAGCCTCAACGCAACGCGACTCGCCGGCGCCATCAAAGGGCAGCTGCGCCTCGACACCGATTCACCCGAGGGCGTGATAGTGGGCGAGCTCAAGCAGGCAGCGGTCGCCCTTGCGTTCGATGCCGCGGTTCATCGCGGCATTATCGACGTTCACAAGTTTCGCGCCCAGGCTCACGGTGGGAGCCTGGAGGGCACAGCCACGCTGGCGACGAACGGTGCTCAGGCGTTTAGCGCAAGCGCGCGAGCGACCGCGCTCGATCCCGCCGCATTCGGCAACTTTCCGCAGGCATCCATCTCCGGGACAATCGACGCCCGTGGCGAGCTCAAGCCAACATGGACGGCGGCACTGAAGCTCAAGATCGCCGACGGCAGCCGTCTGCGCGGGCTTCCGCTCAACGGCGCAGGAGCGCTGACCGTGGAACGCGAGCGTGTTCACGATGCGGACATCGATATTGCCGCCGGCGGCAACCGGCTGAAACTCGCCGGCAGCTTCGGACGGCCCGGGGATACGCTGGCGTTCACCCTCGATGCACGCGACTTTGCGGCGATCGATTCGCGCCTGGGCGGCCGCCTTCGTGCGACGGGGCAACTCGCCGGTGCGTGGGCTCGGCCTGCCGTCCAGCTTTCCGCGAGCGGCGAATCGCTGCGCTTCGGCACCCGCTTCAGCGCCGCCGCGCTGAGCGCGGACGTCGATATCGGCCCCGCGCCAACCACCACTTCGGTCGACCGTCCGCTGAAACTGCGAGTCGCAGTCAGCAGCGCGCGCGCCGACGCGCTGGTCGTGCGCAGCGCATCGGCAGACGTCGCGGGCACGCTCGGCAGACACGATGCGACGCTGACCCTCGCGGCGGGCGCCGCCGCAGATGCAGCGGGTGCAGCGGGTGCAGCGGTCGATATCAGTGCACGGCTCTCCGGAGGCTGGTCCGGCGACTCGTCGAGCGGAAGCTGGTCGGGAAACATTGTCGCGCTGGACAGCCGCGGCACGTATCGGCTCTCGCTGGCCCAACCGGCGTCGCTCGAGGCGGGCATGGCGCGGGTTCACCTCGCCGGCGCGCTCGGCACCCTCGAAGGTGGCAGATTCGCGCTCGAAGAGCTCAAGTGGGAAGAAGGCCGGTGGTCGAGTCGCGGCGATTTCAGCCGTCTGCCCGCGGCACCTTTGCTTGCGTTCTCGGTCGCCGATGCAAGGGTCGCATCGACGCTGACCCTTTCCGGCCGCTGGGCCTTCGCCGCGACGCCGCGCGTGACCGGCACCTTGTCGGTATCGCGCGACGATGGTGATCTGGCACCGATCGATGCTCCCGAGCTCGCCCTCGGGCTCACACGGCTCGACCTCGCCGCGGTCAGCGCCGATGACCGGGTGCACGCCACGCTCACGGCTCGCTCGCGGCTGGGAGACGCGGATCTCAGCGCGGACCTCGGCGCCTCTCCGCATGGCGCGGGCCGCTTCGACAGCAGCGCGCCTCTTTCACTCAAGGCACACCTCGACAGCGCGTCGCTGCGTGCGCTGCAAACGCTCACGCGCACCACCGCGGTGGTCGACGGCAGGCTGAAGCTCGATGTCACCGGACACGGAACGCTGGAACACGTTCAACTCTCGGGCATCGTCGACGGCGATGAGCTCAAGATCGAAGCCCCGCAATACGGCGTCTATCTCAAGGACGGTCGCCTTCGCGCCCGCTTGAACGACGACCAGTTGACCATAGCAGACCTGTCGTTTAGCGCAGGCGAGGGTCGATTCGTGGCCAGCGGGACGATGCCCTCCGTGGTCGGCTCGAGCGCCGCCGCCGGAGCGATCACCTGGAGCGCCGACAAGTTCGCGCTCTTCAATCGTCCCGATACCCAGCTCACCTTGTCGGGCGCCGGCACGCTCGCTCTTAAAGACAAAACCATCATGCTTGCCGGTGCCATCAAGGCGGAGCGAGGCTATTTCGAGCTTCCGCCGACCCGGCCGGACTCGCTGGGCGACGATGTCGTCATACGCGGCCGCGAGCGAAAGAGGACCGATGTCGCCGCGCAGCGCGTCCCGTTCGCGGTCGATGTCGAGCTCGATTTCGGCCAGCAACTGACATTTGTCGGCCAGGGATTCAACAGCGGGCTCGAAGGCAAGCTGCACGTCAGGACGACGGCCAACCGGGAGCTGGTCGCAGATGGCACGATCCACGCAGTGCGCGGAACCTATACCGCATTCGGGCAGCGGCTGGCGATGGAACGCGGCAGCCTCTATTTCCACGGTCCGCTCGACAATCCCGGCCTCGACGTTCTCGCGCTACGCAAGAACCAGCCAGTCGAGGCCGGCGTCGAGGTCACCGGAACCGTGCAAGTTCCGCTGGTTCGGCTGACGTCGAACCCTCCGGTGCCGGATAACGAAAAGCTTGCCTGGCTGGTCCTCGGTCACGGCCTGGACAGCACCACCAGTGCCGAATCCGTTGCGCTGCAAGCGGCGCTGGCCGCGCTTGCCGGATCCGGAAGCGAGCAGATCGGGCAGCGTGTCGCGAAGGGCTTCGGCCTTGACGACATCAGCTTCCGTGGTGCGTCCACCGCCCGCCCCGGCACCACCGCGTCCCAAGTCGTCGCGGTCAGCAAACGACTGACCGACAAGCTGTCCTTGATCTACGAGCAGGGCCTCTCGCTCGCCAACAACTCGCTGCGGATCGAGTACGTGCTGTCCCGCACGGTGACCTTGCGCGCGGAGGCAGGATTGGTGAATGGATTCGGCATCTATTACACGCGCTCGTACGATTGAATGAATGCTGCGAAGTCCCCGCCTGGTCGCGATCGGGCAGGCTCATCGACGCAGACGACGCGCGTCGAGGGCCGGCCAGACGAACCACATCGCAACAAACATCATTGCCAGAAAAGCGCCAATAAGCGCGCCCACGACGAGGTTTCCTGCGATCACCACGCTTACCAGGAACGCATCAAGCGCGATGGAGAGCGCCAGCGGGGCCATCGCTGCCGCAATCAGCCATGACGCAAGTTCGGCAAAGCGAGACGAGAGCTGACCGCGCTCGGCGATGCGGTGATAGGCGGCAGGCGTCATGACCAGCGACATCGAAACCGCGCCAGCAACCAACGCGATGAGATGGATCATTTGCAGCGAAGGCGCCAGTTCGTCGAAGCGGGTGTTGAAAACGGCAATGAGTTGAAACCCGAACAAGGCCTGAATGCCCGGGAGCACCATCCTCGCCTCTTCGAGTATTGCCCTTGTCTCCTCGACGAGCGATTCCTTCTGCTCGGCTCTGGCAGCCCGTTGCATAGTCACCACGCGCAGACTAGGCTTACCTTTTCCTGTGGTGGGCATCGATGAATCGCATCGCCTTTCTCGCGGATGCCCATCCTTTGATGCGCACCTGCTTGTTGGTGAATTTAGCGGTGCTCACGAAAAAGTTTTCGACTTGTGCACGCACTTCACCGGGCAAGTCGGACGCTTCCTCGAGGTGCGCGTCGCGCCACTGCGGCAAGAGCACGATGCGGTTGTTGAGCTCCGCTTTGCCTCCTGATTCGCGTTGCACCAGCTCGACCATGCCGATCGGCCGGCACCGCACCAGAATGCCGGGATAGGTCGGGACATCGTTGAGGATCATTGCATCGACCGGATCGCCATCGGCGCCTCGCGTGCTTGGGATGAAGCCCCAATCGAAGGGATAGCTCATCCCAAGCGGCAAGGGTCGTCCCACCGTAAAGGTACCCAGTTTCGGGTCGAAGTCGAATTTGAGTCGCGACCCGCGCGGCGACTCGACGATAACGTTGACGCAGTCGCCTTCGGCCCGCGTTGGAAGCCGGTCCAGGGATTTTTTCATTGCGTTCGTGCGCTTCGATGCGCTGAATGGATGATCACACTTCCTCTTCTGAAGAATTTTTCTGTTTCTTGCGCGTCCCTCGGTCCCGTTTGGGGAGATCCTATGCGTATGGAATTGTGCGCAGTTGGTACCGCCGCTTGCATCGGCAATGCGCTGAATTCGCTGTAGGCGCGACGGCGCAAAGCGTGGGATGCAGGCCGACAAGTCGATGCCCACCGCCGCGCGCGCGTCGGAACGCTTGGCTATCTGGCGCGAGAACTTTGCCGGTGAAGTGCCGGCGATCATGCAAGCCCTCATGCGCAAACCTCAGCGGTCATGACGGGCTCAACTCTCGATTGCTATTTTCATTGCCTATCATTTTGATTATTATGCGAGCCAAAGAACTACCTATCGCCGCTCAGTGACGCCTAAAGCCGAGCCTTGCGAGCCAGATAGAGGTTCCTGTCCCTTCCCGCCATTAACCAGCGGGCCTAAATCCAAGTCAAGTATAGTGGCCAAGATAAATCAAACCGGGGGCGTATTTTATGAAAATGCTAAGGCATTATTTCATCAGCAACAGCCTTGACGACCTGGAGGTCTTTGAAGAGCAACTGGAAGCGGCCGGCGTTTCAACACCACAAATCCACGTGCTGAGCAAGCGCGACGCGGAGGTGCACCAACATCCTCATCTCCACGAAGTCGAATCATTCATGAAGAACGATATTGTCCACTCAACAATACAAGGCGCCCTGATCGGGATTTGCGCTTTCGTCCTCGTTCTTGTCATCGCATATTTTGCCGGCTGGACGAAGACCGCTGCCGGTTGGATGCCTTTTATTTTTCTCGCTGTCTTAATCCTCGGCTTTTGCACGTGGGAGGGTGGATTGCGTGGAATCCAGATACCCAATCACAACTTCGCCCGTTTCCAACAGGCCTTAAACGACGGCAAGCATATCTTTTTCGTGGATTTGGAGCCCAAGCAGGAAGCGGTATTGGAGAAGGTGCTGAAGTCTCACCCGCAAGTGGAGCTGGCGGGAACGGGATCATCCACCCAGCACTGGCTCATCGCTTTGCAGCAAAAGTCGGGGATGATTCGCCATTCGTGAAGCAGGATAATCGTTCCGCGTAGGCTCGCGGAACGCAGCAGAATCTCTTCGTCAGCGTCTACTTATGCTGCGCCGGCGCCGCGGGATGCTGCGCTGGCGCCCCGGACCCCGCGCCGAAGAATGTGCCTCGCGTAAAGAACGTGTAGTCCCCTTCAAACGTTCCAATTCCCAGAAGGACCAGCAATAATAGCGGTGGAAGCAGGATGGCATAGACCATGGCCAGCCGCTCCCAGAGCATGTGCATGAAGACGGCAACGATGAGTCCGGCTTTCAACAGCATGAATGTGACGATCAGCGTCCACCTGAGGTAACCCTGAAAGTGGAAGTAGTCGACAAGATACGACGCCGTGCTCAGAACGAACAGCAATCCCCAGATCTTGAAATAGATGCCGAGCGGATGTTGTTGCCCCTCAATGTGAGGTTGCCCCGCCACCGCGGCGTGTTGTTGCCCCGCCGCGGGTTGGTGTTCCCCGGCGGCGGGATGCTGCTGCCCCTCTGCATGTGCCATGGTTTTTCTTACCAAAGATAAAAAACTGCGAAAATGAACACCCACACCAGATCGACGAAGTGCCAGTACAGACCCATGGTTTCGACGATCTCGTAGTTACCCTTCCTGCCGGTCAGAAAGCCTGGCCTCTGATTATCGAGGTCTCCCCGCAACACCTTGATCGCCACGATAATCAGGAAAATCACGCCGATCGACACGTGCGTGCCATGGAAACCCGTGATCATGAAGAAGCTCGAGCCGAACTGGGCCGCGCCCATGGGGTTGCCCCACGGACGTACCCCTTCTTCGACGATCAGCTTGGTCCACTCGAAAGCCTGCATGCCCACGAATGTGGCGCCCAGTGCCGCGGTGAGCAGCAGGAAGATAAACGTTTTGACGCGATCTCTTCGATAGCCGTAGTTGACGGCCAGAACCATCGTCCCGCTGCTGCTGATCAGGATGAAGGTCATGATCGCGATCAGGATAAGCGGAATACTCTTGCCCCCGATCGTCAAAGCGAAAACCTCGCTGGGGTTCGGCCAAGGAACGGTGGTGGACATTCGCACCGTCATGTACGAGATCAAGAAAGAGCTGAAGATGAACGTGTCGCTGAGGAGGAAGATCCACATCATCGCCTTGCCCCAGGGGACGTTCTTGAACGCCCGCTGATCCGAGGACCAGTCGGCGACGATGCCTTGCATGCCTTCGAGCCGCGGGAGAGGCTCTCCCGTGCTCGTCAGCGCCGGTTGCGCCATTTATTTTGATCCCCTTTACGTATGCGTGTGCAACAGCACCGCGAACAAGACCAGCCAGACCAGGAGCAGATAGTGCCAGTACACCGTACATAGCTCCACGCTTAATCGTACCTTGCCGACTTCGACGCCACGCAACACCTTGGCGGTAGTCCTGCCCCAGACCCACAGGCCACCCAACAGGTGCAAGCCGTGCAGCGCGGTGAGCAGATAGAAGAAAGAGTAGGCTGGGTTGGCCGTTAGAAAATAACCCGCGGCGTCCATTTGTTGCCACGCCCACAGCTGTCCGGCCAGAAAAGAAAAGGTGAGCGCACCCCCGGCAATCAGGCCGTGTTTCACGCGATCCAGCTGTCCCCACCGCGCGGCGACGCGCGTCCATTGCATCGCGACACTGGCCAGGATCAACACCGTGGTGTTCAGCCACAGCACCCTCGGAACGGCCAGCCTGGTCCAGTCCTCCCCCATCATTCGCATGTGGTAGGCACTGATGAGCAGCGCAAACAAAGATGTGGCGACAGCAAGAAAGACGCCAAGACCGACTTTCACCGGGGGCAGGGAGAGAGCGCCGTCGCCGTGAACGATTTCGATCGGGCGCTGCTCCAGCCAGGGCTTGACGTTGACCGTTTGTCGCACCAGCCACCAGACGATGATGGCCATGATGCCGCCCAGAAATAGCAATGCGTAGGTCACGATTTCCCGCCGAGTGGCTTCTCGACGACCGCGGCGGTGAGCGCTTGGGGACCGAGCTCGCTCGCGTCGGGAGCTTTCTCGAGGCCTTCGGCCCTCTTGGCCGGTGGCTGGTTCTGGGGTATGAAGTCCTCGGGGGCACCTGGCACGCTGTAATCGTAAGCCCAGCGATAGACCACAGGTAAGGTCGCGCCAAAGTTGCCGTGCTTCGGCGGTGTCTCGGGGGTTTGCCACTCCAGCGTAGTCGCGCGCCAGGGATTGCCACCCGACGGCTTGCCGTTGAAATAGCTCCAGATCAAGTTGTACAGGAACACCACCTGTACTGCGCCCACGATCAGGGCCGCGATGGTGATCGCCTCGTTCAAGGTCTGCGCAGAATCGGGGATAAAGACCGTGCTCCCCATCGCATAATACCGGCGCGGCACGCCCAGGAAGCCCAAGTAATGCATCGGGTAGTAGATGGCGTAGGTCCCGAGGAAGGTGACCCAGAAGTGAAACTTGCCCAGCGTATCGTTCAGCATGCGCCCGGTGACCTTGGGGTACCAGTGGTAGATCGCGCCGAAGACAACCAGGATCGGCGACACCGCCATCACCATATGGAAGTGGGCGACCACGAACATGGTGCCCGAGAGCGGAATGTCCACCGGCACATTACCCAGGAAAAGGCCCGTTAAGCCACCGTTGATAAAGGTGAAGACGAAGCCGATGGCAAAAAGCATCGGCACGGTGAGGTGGATGTCACCACGCCACAACGTCAGCACCCAGTTGTAGACCTTGAGGGCGGTCGGGACGGCAATGATCAACGTGGTGGTGGCGAAAAAGAAGCCGAAGTACGGATTCATCCCACTGACGTACATGTGGTGC
>DATNNK010000187.1:0-5900 GCA_035601875.1 Casimicrobiaceae bacterium
AAATTCGCCTGTCCCGCGTGCGGAGCGGAGGCGATCTGGAATCCTGCCAAGCAAGCGCTGGTCTGCCCGTTCTGCGGCACGACCTCGCCGGCGAAGCTCGACGCCGACACCGGCGGGATTATCGAGCACGATCTGGTCACTGCGCTGCGCGGGATCACCGATGACAAGCGTGGCTGGCAAACCGAAAAGCGTTACGTCAAGTGCCAGAGCTGTCAGGCGATTTCGGTGCTCGATCCGCAACGGCAGGCGCAGCGTTGCGACTTCTGCGGCTCGGCGCAGCTCATCCCCTACGAGCAGACCAAGGACGCGTTCCGGCCGGAAAGCCTGCTGCCGTTCAAGGTGACGGAGGACAAAGCGCGCGACGGTATCCGCGCCTGGTACGGCAGGTTGTGGCTCGCCCCGAACAAGCTCAAACAGTCGGCGTTCACCGACACGGTCAAAGGCATCTACCTGCCGTACTGGACTTTCGATGCCAAGGTCGACGCGGCGTGGACCGCCGAGGCGGGGTTCTACTACTACACGACGGAATCGTCTACCGACAGCAGCGGACGCGCGCAGACGCGCCAGGTGCAGCATGTGCGATGGGAGAGCGCGTCGGGTCAGCTCCAGCATTTGTTCGACGACGATCTGATCTGCGCGTCGGTGGGCGTCCATGCGCCGCTGCTGCGCGGAGTCGAGCCATTTCCGACGGCGGAGCTTAAACCCTACGACGCGGGCTATGTGGCGGGGTGGGTCGTCGAGCGATATCAGATCGACCTGGTCGCGGCCGCGAAGGCCGCGCGCGACGACATGGACGCGAAGCTCCGTCAGATGTGCGTCGCGCAGATTCCGGGTGACACCTACCGCAATCTCGATGTCCGCGCCAACTATTCGGGTCAGACCTTCAAGCATATTCTGGCGCCGGTATGGTTGCTCAGCTATCACTTCGGCGCCAAGGCTTTTCAGGCAGTCATGAATGGCTTCACCGGAACCGTCGCCGGCGAGTATCCCAAGAGCTGGGTCAAGGTCACCTTGCTCGTCCTTGCCGTCATCATTGTTCTTATCATTGCGCTCTCGCTCGGCAGCCATCGCTGACCCGTGAAACGCCTGCAACGCGAATGAAAACGGCCATCGTTACCGGCGTGTCGCGCGGTTTGGGCGAAGCGCTGGCCCGCGCGCTGCTGGCAGGCGGCTTCGCGGTGACCGGCATCGGCCGCACAAGCGGTGCGGCTCTGAATGGAGCCCCTTATCGCTTCGTAGCTTGCGATCTTACCGACACGACCGACATCGATGCCGCGCTGACGCCGGCGTTTCGCGCGATCGCCGACGCACAGCCCGAGTTCCTGTGTCTGATCAACAACGCCGCGACGGCGGCCCCGGTCGGGACAATCGGTTCACTCGGCAGTGGAGCATTGACGTCATCGATGGCCGTAAACCTGGTCGCGCCCGTCGCGGTCGCGAATCTCTTCTGCCGCGTCTTTGTTGGACAAGTGCGCGGACCGACGCACGCGCAGGTACATCGGATCATCAATGTCTCATCCGGCGCCGCGGATTCGCCGCTCGCCGGTGGCGGCCCCTATTCCATCGCCAAGGCGGGGCTCGAGATGCTGACTCGACAGCTTGCTGCCGAGCACGACGCGGCGACGTTTCGCGCAATCACGGTGCGCCCCGGCGTGATTGACACCGACATGCAGACGTTCATGCGTTCGCAAACGAAGGAAATCTTGCCTAGCATCGATCTGTTCAAAGGGTTTCACCGCGAACATCGCCTCGTCGCGCCCGATACGGTCGCGGCAAAGATCGTCGACAAGCTCGTCCTGAGCGATGTCGAGCAGGGCCGCACATACAATTACCGCGAGCTCTGATGACGGCTCGCCACTTAGAATGCGGTCAGTGTAATGAGAAGACCAGGCAGCGCGCGTCGTTCACTGTTGCCGCGGCCAGGGATTGACTCGGTAACTAAGAACGCTGCCCTCCGCCCCCGCTTCCCACGCGAGGCAGTAGACCTCCTTGCGATCGGCGGCGAAATCGCCCGATTCCGATGTCGTGGCGTCGCGGGAAATGGGCATGATCACCGCGTTGTCCTCGTGGAAATGGACATTGAACGCCACCGGGAGTCGTGCCTCGAATCGATAGCCGATACGCTCGCCGGGCTCGAGCGCAATGCATTCCTCGGTCGTGGCGTACGGCGCGAGTTCGACACCGAACACCGCCTTGGGCGCCTCCAGCCGGCCGGGAGCGGAAGCGCAACCGGCCGTCATGGCGATCCAGAACGCCGCGCCGTGAATTGCGCAAAGTCGGATACGCACTTAATTGCGCGCAGTCTTGCTGCGCCTGCGAGCGATCCGCCAGTCTTCCGCCAGGAGTGCCCAGCGCTCATGGTCCCGCCAGCGGCCGGCAATCTTGACGTAACGGCGGGAGTAGCCCTCGCGGGTGAAGCCTCCGCGGCGCACCAGAGAGATCGAACGTGTATTCGCCGGCTGGACGTTGACCTCTATTCGATGCAGCCGCAAGGTGCCAAATCCTACGCCCAGCACGAGCGCAAGTCCTTCGCTCATGTAGCCCTGGCCGGAATGTCCAGCGAATCCGTAATACCCAAGGTAGGCGCTTTGAAACGCACCGCGGACAATCTCGCTGAAGTTGAATACACCGACCGGCGCATTGTCTTCTCGTCGGCAAACGAGCACGCCCACGTGCGTTGCGTGCCTGGAGTCGCGTGATCTCGGGCCGGAAAAGCGGCGCACGTAGCTCGCGAAGCGGGACGGCGTCGAGGGCGGCTCAACCCAAAGCCTGTGCAGGCGCTTGCTCGATTCGACGGCAGTCAGGAACGGCGAGGCGTCGCGCTGAACGGGCCGGCGCAGGTAAACGAGCGTGCCCCGGGCGAGCACTGTGCGGGTCGCTGGCATAATGTCCGTGAGCGAATTCTAACAAGCGGGACCGCAGATCGATGAGCAAATGGGTGCAGGGCCGGGTCGCTGGCAAGCGACAATGGTCCGAAAGACTGTTCTCGCTGCAAGTCGCGGCGCCCGAAGTGGGATTCGTCGCGGGACAATTCGCGCGCCTCGCATTGCCCGCACCCGAGGGCTCCAAGGAACCGATGCTCGGGCGCCCGTATTCGTTCGTCAACGCACCCCAGGACACCCCGCACGAGTTCTACTTCAACGTGCTGCCCGAAGGTCCCCTTTCGCCGAGGCTTGCCGCTCTTAATCCGGGCGAGCCGGTATGGCTGCTCGATCGTGCCAATGGTTTCTTCAGCATGCCGGAGATACCGTCCGCGGCGGCGCTGTGGTGCCTCGCGACGGGCACTGGCCTAGGGCCCTTCCTGTCGATCCTGCGCACTGCCGATCCCTGGGAAAAATTCGAGCGGGTGGTCCTGGTCCACGCGGTGCGATACTCACGGGACCTCTCCTATGCCGACGAGATCGCCCGGCTCGCGGCGGCGCAAACCGGACGCTTTACCTTCATTCCCTTCGTCAGCCGGGAGCTCCACCACGGTGCACTGCAAGGTCGGATTCCGGGCGCGCTCAGCGATGGGCGGCTGGAAGCTTGGGCGGGGGTGCCGCTTACCGCTGAAAACGCCCATGCCATGCTATGCGGCAACCCGGAAATGGTGCGCGAAACGCAAACCGTGCTGGAGGCACGCGGCATGCGACGCCACCGCCGCCGCGAGCCCGGTCATTTCACGCTGGAAACCTACTGGTGACCATAGGCGCGCTAAAGCGACTTTTTCTAGCGAGCGCACGCTCTCGCGAAAGGTCAACTGCGCTGGCCAGCGACCGCAGCCGAGAGTGTGGCAAACGCTTCGGTCCCGCAAGTGTCAGCCTTTGACCTCGATCAGCTCCACGTCGAAAATCAGCGTCGCATTGGGTGGAATGACCCCGCCTGCGCCGCGTTCGCCGTAGCCCATGTCGGGTGGAATGATCAGCGTCCGCTGCCCGCCGACCTTCATTCCCTGCACGCCTTCCTCCCAGCCGCGGATGACGCGCCCTTCGCCCAGCAAGAAACCAAAGGGGACATTGCGGTCGCGCGATGAGTCGAATTTGGCGCCCTTTTGGCTTGTGCCGGGATCGTAAAGCCAGCCTGTGTAGTGAACAATCACGGCCTTGCCCTTGACGGCTTCGGCGCCGGAGCCCACCTTGACATCGATCTTTTGCAATTCTTTCCCCTTGGCATCTAACTTGCTTGAAATGGATGCGGGAGATCCGGATGGTTGGGAGTACGCCGGATCGCCGGGCCCCAAGCAAGCGGCGGCGCTCAAAAGCGCCATCAGCCAGGTCCGGCCGGAGACTGCTTTCATCGTCATTGTGACCTCACGCATGGGCACCGCGCTAGCGGAGCACGCGGGGTCTGGTTTTGAGACGCGAATGGTACCCTAATCCGCGGAAGGTTTTTGCGCTGGAGGCAGTTTTGGGCTATAAGTTTGGATTCGTTCGTTTCCGAACGAGTCTGTGTTCCATGGAGCCGCAATGACCACGGTTTCTGGCGTGCGTCGCGGACCCACCCACCGCCGACCGGCAGCACCGAAGAAAGCGATGTTCGCATTTCTAACACCGCAGGCGAAAGATTCGTCCGACCCACTGCAGAACGCCAAGGCAGCGGCAACATGGTTGCGTCAGCTTCCGTCGCTGGACGTGATCGGCAGGCAACAGCAGGTCATCGTCGTTCTCGACGCCATGCGGAAGGCGCAACGCGCCCCGGATTTGAACCGCATCAACGCCATCCAATTCGTCGATGCGGCACTGGGTGCCGACCGGCGCCAGTTGATCAAGCAATACATCGAAAATTCCGAGACCGCGCCCAAGCTGGCGGATCGGATCTGGCAGGCTTTGTTTGAGATGAGCCAGTCTTTCACGCTGGCGTACCAGTCCGCCCTCGAGACTGCGATGCATCAGGCCGACAACGCGCGCTGGAAAGCTGCGCTTCCGTTGCTGTTCGTGCGGCTGGTCCATTTTCATGGCACCGATGCGAAACTGCGCGTGTTCAAGTACGAGCGGTGGATCCCTGGCAAGTGGATCGAATTGCACGGTACGTACCTGCGCGCGTGTGAGATGCAGTGCGACCGGCAACCGATGGCGCTCTCGGCGGCCGGCGCCAACGCGCAGCCGTGGTCGGTCGAGCAGGAATATCTCTACGTGTTGCTGGTGCACCAGCTCAACACCGGCAACTTAAGCCCTACCGAGATCGACTGGGCGAGCTCGCAGTTGCGGGCGTGGAGCCGTCGCCTGTCGCTGGAGCAGATTCCGAAGTCGATGGAAGGCTTTTTCGTCGATCTCGCGGGCCGCGAGGGGATGGTGCGTCGCACCGGCAACGACCGGGGCTCGATGCTGCGCTATCTGGACACGACGCCTTTAGCGGAGGGCATGGACCGCGCAGTCAACGCGCTCCGCGATGCGGAAATGACCGATCAGGGCCCGATTGCGGTGATCAACCAGCAGCGGCTCGGCGTGCTGCGCAAGATTCAGCCGGTACTGGCGCCTAGCTTTCACACCGAGCTGCGCCGCGATCCACGGACCGCGGTGGCGATTTCAGCGCGGGTGCGCATCGGACTCTCGCGCATCTGTGTCGATATCAGTGCCAAGGCGGAAGACACTTCGGCGGAATCGAGCACCGAGCAGATCGAGGTCTTTCCGGTCGCCGGTGCGCCTCGTCCCAAGCGCAAGGCGATGGTCGAGGATGACTCGTTCGCCGCCAGTCTGTCGTCGTGGAGCGATCCGACGTGGGAGGTCAAGGATCGCAGCGTCGCGGGTCTGAGAATCGCGGCGACCGGAGGCATCGGCCAGAGCCTGACGCTCGGCGCGCTGGTCGCGGTAAGACAATCCGACATCGAGGGCTGGTTGCTCGGTGTGGTGCGCCGCCTGAACAAGGTTTCGAACGACGAGGTCGAAGCCGGTGTCAATATCATCGCCGAGCGCATGGTCGCG
>DATNNK010000188.1:0-6307 GCA_035601875.1 Casimicrobiaceae bacterium
ACTGAAGAATGCGGATGGAGCGTTGATGGCCGAAGCGGGAACCAAAGACGCATTCGGTCACGCTCAGCTCGGCGGTGTGGGGCCGATGATCGCGACGCTGACTAAAGATCGCCTCGGACACAAGTATCACTGGGCGGTTGCCGACTACCTGCAACGCGCGGCGCGGCATCTGGCGTCGAAAACCGACGTCGAGCACGCCTACGCGGTGGGAAAAGCGGCCGTGGAACTGGCGCTCGCTGGCAACAACGCGGTGATGCCGGCGATCATTCGCACTTCCGACAAGCCGTATCGCTGGAAGATCGGTGTCGCGCCGCTGGACAAGATCGCCAACGTCGAGAAGATGCTGCCGCGCAACTACATCACCGCCGACGGATTCGGCATCACCGCCAAGGCGCGCACCTATCTCGCGCCGCTCATCCGGGGCGAGGATTTTCCGCCGTTCAAGGACGGGATGCCGCAATACGTGCGACTGAAGAATGTCGCGGTGCCCAGGAAGCTCGCCTCCGATTTCAAGATCTGATTCGCGCCCGGGACGCACGATGACCAAGCTCGTCGACTATTACTTCACGCCGGTATCTCCCTACACTTACCTCGGGCACGAGCGTTTTCTCGAGATCGCCGCCAGGCATGACGCGACGATCGCGGTCAAGCCGGTCGACTACGGGCGCATTTTTCCGGTATCGGGTGGCCTGCCGCTCAAGCAGCGCGCGCCGCAACGCCAGGCCTACCGGCTGATCGAGCTGGAGCGATGGTCGAAGCGCCTCGGCAAGGCGCTCAACGTTAAGCCGAAATTCTTTCCTGTTTCCGCCGACATGGCAGCGAGGTGGATCATCGCTGCGCAGGCGGGCCGCGGCGATGCCGGCGCGCTGCGAGGTGACGCCGACGCGTTGCGTCTGACCGGGGCCTTGTTGCGCGCCGTCTGGGCCGACGAGCGAGACATATCCGACGAGCCGACGCTCGCCTCCATCGGCGCCGGAGAGCGACTCGATTCCGCGCAGCTGGCGGCCGGTGCGGCTTCGCCTGACTCGGCAGCGCGCTACGAGGCATTGACGCAGGAGGCGATCGACCGCCAGATCTTCGGTGCACCGACCTACGTTTATCGCGACGAGCCTTTCTGGGGACAAGATCGGCTCGACTTTTTGGACCGTGCGCTGGCAAAATAGCGTGTTTTCGGGCTCGGTCGCGTCCTGAAGCATCGCGGCAACGAGACCCGCGGCAGCCAGCGACCCGGCCGGACCGGGTGTAAAGCGCACTATAAAAATGACCGGCAGCCAAACGATCCGGTCGTCACGATCCGTTGTTTGCCACTTTGAGGGGATGTTCATGTCAACCGCACTGATCTTCGCGCTCGTATGCGCGGTCGCCGCGCTCGTCTACGGGGGCTGGTCCATCAGCTGGATCATGGCCAAGCCGACGGGCAACGAACGCATGCGCGAGATTGCCGCGGCGATTCAGACCGGCGCGCAGGCGTATCTCAATCGTCAGTACACCACCATAGGCATCGTCGGCATCGTGCTGCTGGTCATCATCGCCTGGGCGCTCGGCGCGCGCACCGCGGCCGGATTTGCGGTTGGCGCGATTTTGTCGGGACTCGCCGGTTTCATCGGCATGAACGTGTCGGTGCGCGCGAACGTGCGCACCGCGGAAGCCGCGCGCACGGGACTCAACGAAGCGCTGGCCGTGGCGTTTCGAGGGGGAGCAATCACGGGGCTACTGGTCGTCGGTCTGGGGCTGCTCGGTGTCGCAGGCTTTTACTTGTTCCTGGTGCAATCGGCGTCGTACGCGCCGAACATGATGCGCGAAGGCCTGCATGCGACCATCGAGCCGCTGGTGGGGCTCGCCTTCGGCGGATCGCTGATCTCGATTTTCGCGCGGCTGGGTGGCGGAATATTCACCAAGGGCGCGGATGTGGGTGCCGATCTCGTCGGCAAGGTGGAGGCCGGCATTCCCGAAGACGATCCGCGCAATCCCGCGGTCATCGCCGACAATGTGGGTGACAACGTCGGCGATTGCGCCGGCATGGCGGCTGACTTGTTCGAGACGTACGCGGTGACGATCGTCGCCACCATGCTCCTCGGCGCGTTGCTGCTACCCGGCGACGCCGAAGCCGCGGTGACCTATCCGCTCGCACTCGGCGGGTTTTCCATACTCGCTTCGATCGTGGGCTGCTTTTTCGTCAAGGCCCGCGCCGGCGGCAAGATCATGAACGCGCTTTATCGAGGGCTGATGGTCGCCGGCGGCATTTCGGCGATCGGTTTCTGGTTCATTACCGACCGGATGATGGCCGGTGTCGCAGCGAGCCATCCCGAGTTGACCACGATCCATCTCTGGGGCGCGGGCCTCATCGGACTGGCGCTGACCGCGGCGATGGTCGTGATCACGGAGTACTACACCGCCACCGAGTTCAAGCCGGTGCGTCACGTCGCCGAGGCGTCGACCACCGGACACGCGACCAACATCATCGCTGGGCTCGGCGTGTCGATGAAGTCGACGGCGTGGCCGGTCATTTCGGTGTGCATCGCGATCCTCGCGTCGTATTGGCTGGCGGGGCTCTACGGCATCGCCGTCGCGGCGACGGCGATGCTTTCCATGACCGGCATCATCGTCGCGCTGGACGCCTACGGGCCCATCACCGACAACGCGGGAGGCATCGCGGAGATGGCAGACCTTCCCCCATCGGTGCGCGCCATAACCGATCCGCTCGACGCGGTAGGCAACACCACCAAGGCGGTGACCAAGGGCTACGCCATCGGCTCCGCGGGACTCGCCGCGCTGGTGCTCTTCGCCGATTACACCCACGCGCTCGAAGGCTCGCACATCGACGTCACCTTCGATTTGTCGAATCACATGGTAATCGTCGGCCTGTTTCTGGGTGGATTGATCCCGTACCTCTTCGGCGCGATGGCAATGGAAGCCGTCGGCCGCGCTGCCGGCGCAGTGGTGGTCGAGGTGCGACGGCAGTTCAAGGAGATTCCGGGCATCATGGCCGGCACCGCCAAGCCCGAATACGGCGTCGCGGTGGACATGCTGACCAAGGCAGCGATCCGCGAGATGTTGATTCCCTCGCTGCTGCCGGTGCTGGTTCCGGTCATCGTCGGACTCGTGCTCGGACCACAGGCGCTGGGCGGCTTGTTGATGGGCACCATCATCACCGGCTTGTTCGTGGCTATTTCGATGACGACGGGAGGCGGCGCCTGGGACAATGCCAAGAAGTACATCGAGGACGGACATCACGGCGGCAAGGGCTCGGACGCGCACAAGGCCGCCGTGACCGGGGATACCGTCGGAGACCCATACAAGGACACAGCAGGCCCGGCAGTGAACCCGCTGATCAAGATCATCAACATCGTCGCGCTGATGATCGTGCCGCTGCTGGCGACCTATGGCCTCGACCACAGGCCGGCGGCTCGGACAGCTGCGCCGACCGTGATTACACCGCCAGCACTTGCCTCCGCAAGCGGGCCCGCCGCCGCGCCGGTCACACCGATCAAGCCGGCCGGGGATACGACCAGCGCGCCGGGATACAGCTCGGCGCTTGTTCCGTCGACCGGGGAAGCTGCTCCGGGTATAACGAGAAAGTGAAACCACTAAACCACGTTCTACGTCCGACGCGAACCGGGGGCTGCCGCGTATCGCAGATGTGCCGGCATCATGGATCCTGAATCCGCCACGCCATCCGCTTTGACGGTCGACGTCGGCGACCAAGGCGATCACGCGGCGCTTCACGGTTCGCTCGACATACGCACGCTCGGCGAGGCGGAAAAATCCTTGGGGCAGTGGCCGAAGAAGCGCAAGTCGGGCGCACTCGATCTAAGGGACCTTAGTGGCCTCGACACGCCCGGCGCGTTGTTTCTGTGCGGGCTTCGCAACAAGGGTATCGAGTTGACCGGCATTAGCGCCGACCACCGGGCGCTGCTCGATCTCATTGGCGGGCTCGAGCTGAAGCCGCTGCCGAGAGTGGCGCCCGTTCCGAGGTGGCGGCAGCTCGTCATCCAACTGGGCAAGGGCGCCGACGACGCGTGGCATGACACGCTCGACGTCATCACTTTCGTCGGGCGCGCCGCCAGTGCGATCGGTCACGGGCTGATACATCCGGGCAGCCTGCGGCTGCCGTCGATCTCGCGCCATATCGAAGAGACCGGCATTCATGCGCTGCCGATCATCGGGCTGATGGCGGTCATGATCAGCATCGTCATCGGCTACCAGAGTGTGGCGCAGCTGCGTCCCTATGGCGGCGAGGACTTCACCATCAATCTGGTGGCGGTGTCGATGTTGCGCGAAATGGGCGGCCTGATCACCGCGATCATGGTGGCGGGACGCTCAGGCTCGGCTTTCGCCGCCGAGATCGGCGTGATGAAGGCACGCGATGAGGTCGATGCGCTGAAGGTGATGGGCATGGATCCGATGGAGATGCTGGTGGTCCCGCGTCTGATCGCGCTGATCATTACGCTGCCGCTGCTGACCTTCTTCTCCGATATCATGGGATTGTTTGGTGGGGCGATGATCTCCAGGTTTCTTCTCGATATATCGCCCCTGCAATACGTGGAGCGCGTGCACCAGGCGGTAGACGCGAGCGATTTGTTCGTGGGCCTCTTCAAGGCGCCGGTCTTCGGCTTCCTGATCGCCGTGATCGGCTGCATGCACGGACTCAGGGTACGAGGATCGGCGGAAAGCGTCGGTGGCGAGACCACCCGTGCCGTAGTCAAGGCGATCTTTGTGGTGATCGTACTCGATGCATTGTTTTCCATCCTGTTCGAGAAGCTCGGCATATGAAGGCGCGGACGCAACAGCACGGCGAGCCGATTCTCACCGCGCGAGGCATCGTCAACCGCTTCGGCAAGCAGGTGGTGCATGACAAGGTCAGCCTCGACATTCTGTCCGGCGAGATCATCGGCATCGCCGGCGGATCGGGGTCGGGCAAATCGGTTCTGCTCAAGACGCTCACCGGCCTTCATCGTCCGGATGCGGGCCAAGTCCTTCTGAACGGAAAGCGCATCGATGCCCTCGGTCCAGCGGAAAAGGCATCGCTCATCGGAGTGCTTTTCCAGCAGGGGGCGCTGTTTTCCTCGCTATCGGTGGCGCAGAACGTGATGCTGCCATTGCGCGAGCACACCGATCTGCCGCCCGAAGACCAGGAAAGGATCGCGGCGATGAAGCTCGAGCTCGCCGGCTTGTCGGGCGACAGCGGCATCAAGCTGCCCTCCGAGCTTTCCGGCGGCATGGTCAAGCGTGCGGCGTTTGCGAGGGCGCTCTCGCTCGACCCGCGGATACTGTTTCTCGACGAGCCGACCTCCGACCTCGATCCGCTGACCGCCAGCGGCATCGATGCGCTGATTCAGCGACTCAACCAGAGCCTGGGCATCACCGTCGTCATCGTCACCCACGATCTGACGACACTCTTTACCATCTGCCGCCGAATCGCCGTGTTGGTCGACAGGAAGATCATTGTCGGAACGCTCGCCGAGCTGATGCGGTCCGACCAACCGTGGGTACACGAATTTCTGCACGGTCCGCGGGCGCAAGGCGCGATGACCGCGAGGAAGCATGGCCATGGAAACGGATAGACATTATTTCATCGAAGGCTTGTTCATCATTGGCATTTCGCTTGCGGCCGCGTTTTTTTTCGTGTGGCTGCAGACCTCGGGTCATCGCGACGACGTCCTCTACCGCATTCATTTCAACGAGTCCGTCAGCGGGCTTGCGCTCGGCGATCCGGTCAAGTTTCACGGCGTCGACGTCGGAACCGTCAAGGCCATGGCCCTCGACGTTGCCGATCCGCGCAAGGTGCAGGTGGATGTGAGGCTGCGCAAAGATGCGCCGGTCAAGACCGACACCAAGGCGAGCCTCAAGCTCAAGGGCATCACTGGCGTCGTTTTCATCGAGCTCAACGGCGGCGCTCCCAACGCGCAAACCCTGGCTGCCGTGACGCCCGAAGGTCAAATCCCGGAAATCGCGTCGGAAAAGAGCAGCCTAACCAGCGCTCTCGACCAGCTGCCGAGGATCCTCGAAAAATTCTCGGCCATCGAGGACCAGACCAAGAAAGTCGTGACCGACGTCGGCGAAGTCACCGGCAAGATCAAGGACAACCCCTTATTGCGACTCGGTGCGCCCAGGGAAAAACCCGCTCCCCCGCCGGCCGAGACGACAACTCCGCCGCAAAAGGAAAAAGCGCCCCACAGCCGATGATCGCGCACGCGTTATCACGGATTTCTCCCGCTCGCATTGCGCATCAGATCGCGTTGACCGACTTTCACGCGCGCGACTTGTTCCGCGTTCGTTTGTCGCTCGTATCGTGGGTTGCGCGGTG
>DATNNK010000189.1:0-2272 GCA_035601875.1 Casimicrobiaceae bacterium
GACGAATGCGGCCTGGACGCCCGCTACCTGGAGCTCGAAATGACCGAAAGCACCCTGATGCGGGAGGCGGAGACGATGGTCAATACGCTCAGGCGCTTGAAGGCGACAGGAATCAGACTTTCGATCGACGATTTTGGCACTGGCTACTCGTCATTGAGCTATCTCAAGCGTTTCGCGCTCGACGCCCTGAAAATCGACCGCTCGTTCGTGCACGACATCACCGCGAGCGAGGACGCCGCCGCCATTACTTCTGCCATCATCGCGATGGCGCGGAGCCTCAAATTGACGGTGATAGCGGAAGGGGTCGAGACCGAAAGCCAGGCCGCGTTGCTGCGCAGACAAGGCTGTCAATTCATGCAGGGCTATCTGTTCAGCCGGCCCGTGCCCGCCCCCGAATTCACACTGCTGCTGCAAAAGGATGCAATTGCGACGAGCTCGCGGCGAGTATTCGTACCCGCGTGAAAGCGTGACACCTGCCTTGCTCTTGCGCTAGGACTCCACGCTCGCCGTGGATTATGTACGGGCTGGGTGGTAGAGGCCGCGCGTTCAGGCGCTTTGACTGTTGCTTGCGCCATTCGGGCGCTATCCGCGTTGAACACCCGACTTGGCGTCGGTCGCAATGTCGAGCTCCATCAATCGGGGCGTGAGCTCAGTGCCCGATACGGCGAGATTGCCGAGAGAAATCGGCAACTTGAAACGACGCGGGCCAGCGCTTCCCGGATTGACAAACAAGACTCCTGCGCGCAGCTCGATGCTCGGTCGATGTGAATGGCCGGCCACGACGGCGTGAAAGCCCGCCCCTGCGGGATCGACATCGAGCAGGGCGACATCGTGAATGATGTAGATGAGTGCCGCGCCGACCGCCAGCACTTCAGTTTCGCGCACTCCAGATGCCCATGCATCGTTGTCATTGTTGCCACGGACCGCGGTCACGGGTGCTATCGTGGACAGGCGATCGAGTACGCTCGGATCGCCGATGTCTCCCGCGTGGATGATGAAATCACTGCCTTGGAGCGCAGCCAATGCTTCCGGCCGCAGAAGTCCATGGGTGTCGGAAATCAAACCGACGGATATTGACGATCGCATTGTCGACCTGCGCATCCGCCGCGCCCTCGTTAAGCATTCAGTCAAGTCCACGCCCGCGCGGCTTCGCTACGGAACGCGACGCCTGTTGCTCCGCGCAGCCGGGAGGCTCGCATGACCATCGAACATAATCATCGAAAGTATGAACTTATGTTCTGTAATCTCTAAAGCTCACTCGCCTCAAGCCGGGCTTTGAATCGCCGCCCGGGTCCGGACAAGCGCACAATCTCCGCGGTCGTCAATCCGTATTCCTCAAGCACTTCACGGGTATGCTGTCCGAATAGGGGCGCGGCACGCGACACGCAGGCAGGCGTTGCCGAGAGCTTGAGGGGACAGCCGATAGCCCGGACCGTGCCCGCCTTCGGATGCAGCGTTTCGATGACCATGTCGCGGGCGAGGACCTGCGGGTGCTCCAGCATTTCGGCAATGCCAAGCACCGGACCCGCGGGAACGCCGGCAGCGGCCAGCGCCGAGAGCCATTCCGACGATGGTTTGCGCTTGAAGCGCAGCGCGATCAGCTCGACCAGTGCGCGAAGGTTGGCCATGCGCGACGCGTTGTCGCGGAATCGCTCGTCGGCAAGTAGCTCCGGCGCCTCGAGCACCTGTGTCAGGCGCTCGTAATTGGACTGGTTGGACGCGCCTAGCGTGATCCAGCCGTCCTGCGTCGCGAAGGCCTGGTACGGCGCGGTGAGCGGATGGGCCGAGCCAAGCGGGCCGATTTCCTTGCCGCTGCCCAGAAAAATGGCGCTTTGCCAGAACGTCTGCATGACGCCCGCTTCGAGCAGCGAGGTGTCGACCATTTGTCCCTGACCGGTGCGCAGCCGATGAACATAAGCCACGACGATGCCGAGCGCGGCCAGGATTCCCGCGTTGATATCGGTCACGGGGGAGCCCACCTTGGTCGGTGGGCCACCAGGCTCGCCGGTAATGCGCATCAGGCCGCTCAATCCCTGCGCCACCAGGTCGAAGCCGCCTTTGTCCGCATCGGGCCCGGTTCTGCCATAGCCGGATATCGCGCAATAGATGAGCCGCGGATTGGTCCGTCGCAAGTCCTCGTAGCCCAGCTCCAGCTTGTCGAGCGTTCCGACGCGAAAATTTTCGATGACGACATCGGCGCCGTCGATCAGGCGACGCAAGGCATCGCGGGCCGAGCCTTGCTTGAGATCGAGCGCGATGCCGCGCTTGTTGC
>DATNNK010000190.1:0-4466 GCA_035601875.1 Casimicrobiaceae bacterium
TAAGGCCGACGACCACGCCGACGCCAAAACCTGCAGCGGCAAGCAGCTCGAAGTCGCCGAAGCCGGTCACCGAGTCTGATCCGGCTAGCGACCGCTGCGCGCGGTTGCGTCGGCGCGCTCGTGTGCGAGCAGCGCGGCGCGGGCGCGGGCCCGAAATTGCGGACCGAGGAAGATCACCGCCGGGCCGCTCAACGATTGTCCGGCCAGTCGCGGCAGCGCCCCCAAGGTGCTGAAAATGATGCGTGATTCGGGCAGCGACGCATTCTCGACGACGGCGACGGGCGTCGATGGCGATTTGCCGGCGGCGATCAGTGCAACGGAGATCGCTTCGGCCTCTCCGGCCCCCATATAGATTGCGCCGCTGTCTGCAGCCGCGACGCTCTCTACCCACGTGCTCTGCGTCTTGCCGTCGCCCACGCGCGGCGTGACAAATGCCACGCTTCGCACCGAGCCCCGCTGCGTGAGTGAAATACCGAGCTCCGCGCAGGCCGCAAGTGCGGCCGTAACCCCCGGCACGACTTCGAATCGAACACCCGCGGCTTCGAGAGCCTCGATCTCCTCCTGTGCGCGACCGAAGAGCATCGGGTCGCCGCCCTTGAGACGAACGATGACCTCATGAGTCGCGGCGGCGTCGACAAGACGCTTGTTGATAAAGTTCTGTGCAGTCGAGTGCTTGCCGCAGCGCTTGCCGACGGCGACTTTTGCCGCGCGCGTCGCGATAGCGACGATGTCCGGATGAACGAGGGCATCGTGGAACACGATGTCGGCGCGCTCCAGCAGCCTCGCCGCCCGCAATGTCAGAAGGTCCGGCGCGCCCGGGCCGGCACCGACGAGATAGACGGTACCGTTCACTGGATCAACCCAGCCGCTACCGTGTTGTTGGTCGCTTCGTCGATCAGGACGAAGCTGCCGGTGGCGCGATTGTCGGCATAGCGATCGGCGAATACGGGCTGCGCCAGCGTCAATCCGACGCGGCCGATATCGTTCATGCGCAACGTGTCGCGCGGCGGCTGCCTCGCCTGCGTCGCGACGTCCCACAGGTGGTCGATGCCGTCGATGCGCGCGCGCACCTCCCGCGTGGTGTGACGCAGGAAATAATTGCGGCGTGAATCGAGCGGCGTTTCGGAGAGCCAGCACAGCGTCGCATCGAGGTCGCGCCGGCTGGCTGGTGACGCGTTGCCGTGAACGAGCATGTCGCCGCGCGAGATGTCGACCGCGTCAGCGAGCACCAGCGTGACCGCGGCGTGCAGCCCAGCGCGCTTTCGCGTGCCGTCGTATCCGCGGATCTCACGCACCCGGCTCGACACGCCCGAAGGAAGCACGGTGACCGCGTCCCCGACCGCGATCGATCCCGATTCGATGCGTCCCATGTAGCCTCGAGGCAGCGCGGCGGTTGGACGCGCGACATACTGGATCGGAAAACGAAACGGCGCCTCGGCGAGCTTCTGTTCCACGTCCACCGTTTCGAGAATTTGCAACAGCGTGGGACCGTCGTACCAATCGAGGTTTCCGCCACGCTCGACCACCATTTCGCCGGTCAGCGCAGACATGGGAACAAAACGCATGTTCTCCATGCCGCTACGCTCCGCAAAGGCCAGGAAGTCCTCGACGATGCCGGCGAATACGCTCTCGTCGTAGTCAACCAGATCCATCTTGTTGACGGCGACGATGAGGTGCGGGATTCCCAGCAAATGGGCAAGCGTTGCATGCCGCCGCGTCTGCGCCACGACACCGTGCCGCGCATCGACGAGCAGAACGGCGAGCTGCGCCGTGCTTGCGGCGGTCACCATGTTGCGGGTGTACTGCTCGTGCCCGGGCGCGTCGGCAATGATGAATTTGCGAAGCGCAGTTGCAAAATAGCGATATGCGACGTCGATGGTGATGCCTTGTTCGCGCTCGGCAACGAGACCGTCGGTCAGGAGCGACAGGTCAAGCACGGTGCCGCGCTTCTGCGACGTGCGCTCGATAGCGGCAAGCTGGTCGGCCAGTATCGTCTTGGTGTCGTAGAGCAAGCGGCCGATCAGCGTGCTCTTGCCGTCGTCGACGCTGCCCGCGGTCAGGAATCGAAGCACACCGTGTTCGAGCAAATCGTAGCGTTCGATGGCGGACATCAGAAATAGCCTTCCTTCTTGCGCAACTCCATCGACGCATCGCTGGTTTGGTCGTCAAGCCGTGTCGCGCCGCGCTCGGTAATCGTCGTCATCGCGGTCTCGGCAATGATCGCTTCGACGCTTGCCGCATCGGATGCAACCGGCGCGGTGCAGGTGATGTCGCCGACGGTACGAAAGCGCACCGAGATCTGTTCCACGACATCGCCATCGCGCGGCTGCGTAAGCGGCGTCACGCACACCAGCGCGTTGCCGCGACGCACGACCGGCCGGGTGTGCGCGAGATAGATCGACGGGACGGCGAGCTGCTCGCGGGCGATGTACTGCCATATGTCGAGCTCGGTCCAGTTGCTGATCGGGAACACCCGCACGTGCTCGCCGGGACCGACACGGGCATTGAAAAGGCTCCAAAGCTCGGGCCGCTGATTTTTCGGGTCCCACTGTCCGAACGTGTCGCGAAACGAGAAGATGCGCTCCTTCGCGCGCGACTTTTCTTCGTCACGCCGCGCACCGCCAATGCAAGCGTCGAAGCCGAATTCGGCGATCGCGTCGAGCAGGGTCACGGACTGATGACGGTTTCGGCTCTCCGTCACATCGCGCAGAACGACACGCCCCTCAGCGATCGAATCTTCCACCGAGCGCACGATCAGACGCTCACCGAGCTCCGCGGCGCGATGATCGCGAAAGGCGATGACTTCTGCAAAATTGTGTCCGGTATCGATGTGCAGCAACGGAAAGGGAAACGCGCCCGGGCGGAATGCCTTTTCCGCCAGGCGCAGCAGCACCAAGGAATCCTTGCCGCCGGAGAAGAGCAGGGCAGGGTTGCGGCATTGCCCCGCAACTTCGCGCAGGATGTGAATCGCCTCCGATTCGAGCCAGCCAAGATGATCGGCATCGGCCGGGCGCGGCAGCGCAAGCTGGTCGGCGACGAACGAGGGCTCTAGGAACGCAGCATCGGTCATGCCGGGACTCCTTCGGCGCGCACAATCACGTCCAGCGGGCGTCGATGCAGTCCGCACTCCTTGTGGTCCGCACTTTCCCACCACCAGCGCCCCGCGCGTATGTCCTCACCCGGCAGGACCGCGCGCGTGCACGGTGCGCAACCGATACTGGGATAACCGCGATCGTGCAATGTGTTGTACGGAACGCCATGATCACGAATGTAGGTCCACACCTCGTCTTCGCTCCAATCGGCCAGCGGATTGAACTTGCGTATCGCGTGCGCCGCGTCGACCTCCTCGATTTCGACCGCACTACGCGTCACCGACTGCGCGCGACGCTGGCCGGTGATCCAGGCGCCGCGTCCGGCAAGCGCCCGCGCCAGCGGCTCGGCCTTGCGGATTGCGCAGCAGTTCTGTCGCAGCTCGACGCTGCGGTAGAACGCATTGACCCCGTTGTCGCGCACGTAGGTCTCGATGGCTCGCGTGTCGGGATAGTAGAGTTCGATCGGCAGCCCGTAGTGCTCGCATACGCGATCGATCAGGGCGTAGGTTTCGCCGGGCAGGCGGCCCGTGTCGAGCGTGAAGATGACGATGGGCACCCGGTGCCGCGCAATCAGGTCGGTCAGGACCATGTCCTCGGCGCCGAAGCTGCTGGCAAGTGCCGCGGACGCGTATTGGCTTCCGATCCGGTGGAGTAGGGCAAGCGCCTCGGCGCCGCGACCGTCGAGCGTCATGCCGATGGACATCATTCCGGCGGGAAACCGGTGCCGCTCGCAGTCGCGCCGTTGCGGCGGCGGAACAGCGGAACCGGTCGCGCGGATGTGCTCTGGTAGTTGTCTGAGAAATCGTCCAAGCCGCCGATCGCGTCGGCAAAGTTGCGATCCGCCCGCACCGCGAACGCATCGAAGCCGCATTGCCGCAAGTAGTAGAGCTGATCGCGCAAAACGTCGCCGATCGCGCGCAATTCGCCGCTGAAGCGATACTTGTCGCGCAGCAGTCGCGCGCTGGAATAACCGCGACCGTCGACGAACTTCGGAAAATCGATGGCGATGAGCGGCAAGCTATCGATTTCGGCGGCGAGCGCGCTAGGCTCGTCGTCCGGCTTGAGCCAAACGCCGACATCTTTTCGGGTGACGAGGGCCTCGTGCTCCGATTTCCAAAGCGCCAGCGGCACAATCACCGCAGCTTCACCGGGAACGTCATCCAGCGACGTGGCGTCTCTCAGCAGCGTCCAGCGGTCCTCGATAATGGCGCGACCCTTAATGAGCAGAGGCATAGACGCGCTCCTTGAAGGGTTCCAGTCCCAGACGGCGGACGGTGTCGACGAAGCGCTCGTCCTCATGCCGCTTTTCCACGTAGACATCGATCAGGCGGGAGACGACGTCCGGCATTTCCTGCGCGGCGAAGGAGGGCCCTA